>JBDSJW010000497.1:0-7068 GCA_039917235.1 Kapaibacterium sp. (SeqCode)
CGACCACTTTGTGGTCGCCTCTTCCGTTTTATGGGCTCCAGTGATATCTGGCGGTCGCGGAGATGCCAGTGGTGATCGCACAAATTGATACCGGGGTCGCAATCGACCCGATCATCCGCCATCGCGAGCGGCGGCGGGCGTTCTCCGGCCCAGAACATCACGATGATATCAATCGCTATTTTTCATCATCCCGCCCGCAGTCTCTATCTTTGCAGGCTTATCTCCGCGAAACGCGGGGGATGTTCTTCGCGAAAAATGATTTTCGGATATATACAAGACTGGAGCGATTCATGCACATAGCACAGCGTATGTCGCGGCTCGGGACGGAGACCGCATTTGAAGTTCTTGTCAAGGCGCGCAAGCTTGAGGCGCAGGGACGCGACATCGTACACCTGGAGATCGGCGAGCCCGATTTCGATACGCCGCAGAATATCATCGATGCCGCCAAGGGGGCGCTGGACAACGGCTTTACGCACTACGGCCCATCCAACGGGCTGCCGCAGGCGCGTGAGGCGATTGCCGATTACATTCAGCGGACCCGTCCGGGCGTCCCCTGCTCCGCCGATGAGATCGTGGTTACGCCGGGCGCAAAGCCGATCATGTTCTATGCTATGATGGCAACGATTGACGAGGGGGATGAGGTGATCTACCCGAACCCCGGCTTCCCCATCTACGAGTCGGTGATCAACTTCCTCGGCGCCAAGCCAGTGGCGCTGCCGCTTCGCGAGGATAAGGAGTTCCGCTTCGATCTTGCCGATCTGGAGGCGCGCATCACCAAGAAATCGCGTATGCTTATTATCAACACGCCGCAGAACCCGACGGGGGGAATCCTGACAAGGGAGGATGTTGAGGGGATTGCCGAGATAGCGCTGAAGAATAATCTGATCGTCTTCTCCGATGAGATCTACTCACGGATCACGTACGATGGATTCAAACACACCTCCATCCTTGAGTTTCCCGGCATGAAGGAGCGGACCATCATGCTTGATGGTTTCTCGAAGACCTACGCGATGACCGGATGGCGTCTCGGCTACGGGATGATGCCGGCGTCGATCGCGTCGATCGTGGCAAAGCTCCAGACCAACTGCACAAGCTGTACCTCCAGCTTTACGCAGATGGCCGGCGTGGAGGCGCTGACGGGGCCGCAGGAGAAGGCGGAGGAGATGATCGAGGAGTTCCGCCGTCGTCGCGATGTGATCGTTGACGGGCTGAACCAGATACCGGGCTTCCGCTGCCACCGTCCGCAGGGCGCCTTCTACGTCTTCCCGAATATCGAGGGGACCGGATACAGCTCGCAGCGGATGGCTGATTATCTTCTGAACACCGCCGGCGTTGCCTGCCTGAGCGGCACGGCATTTGGCCAGTTCGGCGAGGGGTACATCCGCTTCAGCTACGCCAACTCCGTGGAGAATATCAAGAAGGCGCTGGAGCGTATCCATGATGCCGTCTCCAAGCTGATGCGCTCCGAGGCAACGATCGAAGGGTGATGATGATCCGCGCGATGCGGGGCTGGCAGGCCGGCCCCGCGTCATCGCGCTACTCCACCGCCTCTCCGGGGATATCCTTCGGGACCGCCTGATGGACGATATCGCGGAGCGCGTCGAATCCCTTCAGATCGCTGGTGATATCGATCTTGACGGCACGCCGGCCGGCCGTTGTTCCGCTGTTTGCCAGGCGGAGGATTGCATAGGCGCCCTTGTTCAGCCTCACCTCCTCCTCGTGTACCCGCGTCACCTCCTCCCATCGCAGCTCCCGCCCACGTTGAAAAACGTTCTTGACCCTGATCCCCTCGTTATCCACCTGCACCCAGCGTATTGTCCAGAGCTGCCACACCGCCACAATGCCGATTCCCATCCACACATAGACCACTTCGCCGCCGATCAGTGTTACCGTAAATCCATACAGCGATACCACGAGCGTTGCCACCCAGACGATCAGCAGAAATCGTTTGGGTGGGAAGGTCAGGGGGGTCTGGAGGATTGAGAGTTGTGCCATAAAATTCGATCGATGTGGAGATGCCAATCGCATGCGCGATCCGATTCTCCGATGCAGGATCAACCCGCCACGCCGGACAGTCACTGAGCGTCCCGTGTCAGTTGCCGTAACGTATCCATGCCGCGGCAATCCGCAGCTCCGGATATTCCACCGCCCCCCCCAGCAACGCGCGCAGTTCCCGCAATGTAGCGTTCGGAATCCGCGCCAGTTGCTCCCGCGTCGATCTGATAATTCCCGGCTCCACGAACCGATCGATATTCAGATCCATCTTCAACTTAATAAGCTCCTCGATATGACCGCTTACCGTGGAGGGCTGGAGGGCGGAGCGCCGCGCGATCTCCTCAAGCGAATATCCCTCCCGCAGCAGCATATGCGTCCGCCGGAGCCTGTCGGGAAGATTGTTCGGTTCGCCGTCGGCAATCCTCTGATCTTCATCGAGCGTCCCCTGGATAATCGCCATAAAAGCGGGGCCGCACGCCTCGTAGATATCGCCGGTCATCTCCTCGATCGCCAGCATTGAGCCGCGGTTGGTGGGGAGCTCGTTGGAAATCCGCACCAGCAACGCTTCCGGGCAGATAAGCGCCGGGTTGATCTCCTCACGTCTTGCAAGGCGGTCGCGGGCGGCGCGAAGGTCGTGCAGAAGATCGGGGTTGTTGCTTGTTTCCGCTTCCCGCCAGACCGGCGTGAACTTTTTGATCGTGAGATGTCTGATCGCCTTTCGCCCCTCATCAGTGATCCTGATTGTCGGCTTGAGCGATGCGGAGCTTTCCAGCAGATGCTCATCCAGCAGCGCCTCGGCGATGCGCGCCAGCTCGGAGCGCTCCATGCCGCGCAGCTCGCCGGCGCGATGATACCCTTCCAGGCCGAACCGATCAATTGTCGCGTTGCGGGAGCCACGGAGGATATCGACAAGCGTCATCTTGCCGAATCGTCCGTCCAGTTCCAGCGCGGCGGCCAGCAGCAGCTCGATCGCCCGCGTTACCTGCGGTCGCGGCACCGTTGCTCCGGCCCGCGCCGCGTCGCCGGGCTTTCCCCCCGCGGTTGCCGGGGCGGCCGGGCTGGAGCAGTTATCGCACCGTCCGCAGCTCTCGGTTTCCTTATCCGCGCAGAAATATTCGAGGATAAAATCGCGTCGGCAGCCGACCGAGCGGATATAGCGTTCCACCGCGTCCAGCTTCAGCAGCGCCCTGTCGCGACTCTGCTCGATGCTCCTCTCATCGATCCCGATATTCCGCGACGGCAGGCGTTCCTGGAGAAACTGATAGCCCGTTCCCGGCGTCGGCGGCGTGTAGGAGAGGAGCCCGCCCAGCATCAGCGCCCGCATGCTCCGCTCAAATGCCTCCGCGGTAAGCCCATGCTTTGTGGCGACTTCCTCCGGGTTGAAGAGCGTCTGTTGTCCGAGCGCCGCGCCCCCCAGCGTGCGGAGAAGCGCAAGGATCGCCTTCTGCCGGTCGGGATCGCGCGTTCTGCGGTAGTATTCCTGGACTTCGGCGCTGCCGGCGAGGAACCGGACCGCGCCAAGCCGCTCCGCCTTGATCTTTCGGAGCACCTCATTCTTCTCCAGCACGCCGATCGTGCTGGCAAGTCCGGCGGGATGGATCTTCGATCGCGCCGCCAGCTCCTTCTCATCAGGGACAAAAACCCCTTCGTACCGGTTTCCGATGCCGACGTGGACCATGTCCCAGAGCGTCTCGTAGAGCGCCTCGATCTGTTCCCGTTCCGGGAAGCTGGACCTGATGAAAAACTCCTGAAGCCGCCTGTCGCGCGGGCCGTGGAGGAGGGTGCAATCCCCCGGCTTTCCGTCGCGGCCGGCGCGTCCCGCTTCCTGATAGTATGCCTCGATGGAGCCGGGCATATCGTAATGGATCACATGCCGCACATCAGCCTTGTCGATCCCCATGCCGAACGCGTTGGTGGCAACGATCGCTTTGACCTGTCCGTTGGCGAACAGTTCCTGCGCGGTGCGCCTGTCGTTATCGGGCATGCCGGCGTGGTAGATCGTCACCGGAAGCCGTTCGGCGTGGAGCATCATCCCGACCGATTCCACATTGCGGCGGGTGCCGCAGTAGATCACCGAAACGCCATCGGACGTTACCTGGCGCTTCATGATATCGCGCAGGTCCGCATCCTTGTCGCTGGAGAATCGGGCGTGGTAGCTCAGGTTCGGGCGATCGAATCCCCTGACGAACCGGCGGGGATCGTGGAGGCCGAGCTGGATGATGATATCCTCCTGCACATACGGCGTCGCCGTTGCGGTCAGAGCAATCACCGGCGGCCGGCCGAGCATTTCGGCGGCCTCGCGCAGCTTCATGTAGCTGGGGCGGAAGTCATGCCCCCATTCCGATATGCAGTGCGCCTCATCCACGGCGAAGAGGGCGATCTCCACATCCTTGATCATATCGATAAAGGTCTGGCTGGCGAACCGTTCCGGCGCAACGTAGACGAGCGTATAGAGGCCGTACCGGATATCGGTCATCCGCTGGCGGACGGTGGCGAAATCGAGCGTGGAGTTGATGGTGGTTGCCTTCACGCCGCAGCGGGCCAGCGCATCCACCTGATCCTTCATCAGCGCTATCAGCGGCGAAACCACTATCGTCACTCCTTTGAGGAGAAGGGCCGGCACCTGATAGCAGAGCGATTTTCCGCCGCCGGTCGGCATTACCACCATCGTATCCCGGCGGGCGAGCACGGAGCGGATGATCTCCTCCTGGCCGGGACGGAAATCCCGGTAGCCGAAGAATTGCTGTAGTGCCTCCAGAGGGGTCGTTGGGCGAGCCTGTTCAAGCATGGACGAAGGATATCACCGAAATGAGGTTGATGTGAATTACGTCAAGTTCGCGGACTGTTCAAGGACGACCAGATGCAAGGCGGCCGAACCTGAGCAAATGCGGCGTCCTGCAACAGTTCGGTAAGGAATTACCGCGCAAGATAAGGGATTCGATCGGGGGAACGCCGTGACTTACGTTCCTTCAACTGCCCCGTAACGAGAGCAGGGACGCCGGCGCTGGCCGTGTCCCTGCTGGATCGGACGTTGATCACAATATTATTTCGCCAGCCTTCCCCGATCATCCATCACATAATGATCCAGCTCGCGCATCAGGCTTCCCACCAGAATGGCGAGCACACCCAGATCGTCCAGCCAGCCGACGACCGGGATCATATCCGGTATTGCGTCAATGGGGGAGATGATGTAAATCACCGCCAGGACAATCCCGACCTTCTTGTATATGGAGATCCGTGAATCGGTAAGATATCGCGGAAGATTTCTCAGCCTTGCCACAAGTGATGCGTGTTCCCTTCTGATCTGGATGCTCATCCGAAGACCCTCCTGTTGAAGTGCGGGCCGGGGGGATCGCGCCATGCGATCGCCGGTTGGGCAGCCCTGTGGACGTGAACGGCCCCTCCCTATTGGAAGTTTCGGGGTCGGCCGGGGCGGACAATGAGTGTCGGAACACCCTCCCGCCGGGGCCGGATCCCCACTTGCGACGTTCATTCCGCCTTGCGTATCTTGTGCTCAGTTGTGTAAATAATAAATCAAGGAACATTGAAATACCGTTGGACCTACTCGACCATATCGGATGAACAGACAGTACACAAGTTAGCCCAGTCTATCAACGTATCGCCGACGATCGCCCGGATTCTCGTGGCGCGCGGTGTGGAGAGTTTCGAACAGGCAAAGCAGTTCTTCAGGCCAAGCCTGGCCGATCTCCACGATCCCTTTCTCATGGACGGCATGGATGTGGCCGTGGAACGGGCAATGCGCGCCGTGGCGGATGGCGAAAAACTGGCGATATACGGTGATTATGACGTGGATGGGACGAGTTCGGCGGCCATGCTCTTTCTCTATTTCAGGAGTCTTGGGGCAGAGGTCGAAGTCTACATCCCTGATCGCTTTACCGAAGGCTATGGCATTTCGACCATCGGGATCGATCGCCTGAAGGCCTCTGGAGTTCATCTGATAATTACGATCGACTGCGGCATCACCGCCGTCGATCAGGCGCTCTACGCGAGATCGCTCGGCCTCGATATGATCATCTGTGATCATCACGAAGCCGGGTCTACGATACCTGCCGCATATGCCGTGCTTGATCCGATCAAGCCCGGTTGCACCTATCCATTCAAGTACCTTTCGGGATGCGGCGTCGGCTTTAAGCTGATGCAGGGGATCGCCACGCGTCGTAACGACGTGGAGACGATCTATCCATATCTCGACTTTGTGGCAATCGCCGCCGCCGCCGATATCGTTCCGCTGGTTGGCGAGAACCGCTCGCTTGTATCACACGGGCTCCGCAAGCTCAATGAAGCCCCACGCCCGGGGCTTCGGGGTCTGCTGGAGTGCGCCGGGATCAAGCGCGGCAACCTCGGCACGCCTCAGATCGTCTTCGGCATCGCGCCGAGGATCAACGCCGCCGGACGTCTTGGCGATGCCAAGCGGGCAGTGGATATGCTGATCGAGGAGGATGAAGTCCGCGCCTTCCAGCGCGCACAGGAGCTGGAGAGCGACAACCGGAGCCGGCGGACGATCGACGAGGAGACCTTTACGCAGGCACAGCGTCTGGCCGAGGAGATGCTGGCCGGCGGCGAATGCAGATCGCTTGTGATCCATAACCCGAACTGGCATCCGGGGGTTATCGGCATCGTGGCATCGCGCATCGTGGAGAAATATTATCTCCCCACGGTGCTCCTGACCTCGGTGGACGGGATGGCGAAAGGCTCGGCACGCTCGATTGCCGGGTTTGACATCCATAACGCACTGAAGCAGTGCAATGGATATATCGAGCAGTTCGGCGGGCACAAGTATGCCGCGGGCCTCTCGATCCGCGAGGATAATATCGCGGGCTTCCGCGGCGCTCTGAACGATTTCGCCGTTTCGGCGATCGATGACGACATGCTGATCCCGCAGATCCATATCGATACCAACGTCAATCTTTCCGAGTTGACGCCGCAGTTCTTCAGTGTCATCAAACAGTTCGCCCCGTTCGGTCCCGGCAATGCCCGCCCGAACTTCGTGGCGCGCGATGCCGAGATCGTCGGTTATCCGAAGATCGTCGGCAAGGATCACCTGAAGTTCCG
>JBDSJW010000498.1:0-7395 GCA_039917235.1 Kapaibacterium sp. (SeqCode)
AACCACCACGGTGGCCTATGGCGGCGCTCAGGACAATGGAACCATTGGCACCGCATCACTCACCTATGGTGATCTGCTCGGCGGCGACGGTGGCTACGTGGCGGTCGATCCCCAGACGTCATCCATCGTCTACTGCGAATCGCAGGAAGGAAAGAACATCACGCAGGTCGATTTGAACACCGGCAATCGCACCTCGATCATGGACGGAATTCCGGCAACCACCGATGCGGCGGCATGGGCGGCACCGATCGCCATCGATCCGCAGACCGAGGGGGTTCTCTGGCATGTGCGGCACTATATCTACACCACATTGCAGGGGGGCGACCCCTGGTTCCGCGTCTCCGACCAGGCGGTCTTTAACGGGCTTGGCTCGGCCATCGGCATCTCCCCCGCTAATACCGGCGTGGTCTACGTAGGCTCCGACCGTGGCGAGTTGCAGATAACAACCGATAACGGAGAGAGCTGGACCAACCAGTCGCACGCATCAGGCCTGCCGAACCGCGCCATTACCGATCTTGCCGCATCCAACACCGATCCGGCGACCGCCTACATGGGCGTCTCCGGGTTCTATACATCGCACGTCTACAAGACCACCGACTATGGCGCAAGCTGGAAATCGATCAGCAGTGGGCTCCCGGACATCCCGGTAAACGCCCTGGCGATCCATCCCGACGATGAGAAGATCATCTACGCCGGAACCGATATCGGCATGTTTATCACCACCGATGGCGGCGAGACGTGGGCAACCTACAACCAGGGTCTTCCCCGCGTGGCGGTTGCCGATCTTGAAATTCACAAGAAGGCCAACACGCTGGTGATGGCCTCGCACGGTCGCTCGATGTGGGAGATATCCCTGGAGAAGCCATCAGTCCAGCCATCGATCACCTCCCCCGCCGGCGGAGAGATCTGGATGGCGGGAACCGGGCAGCTTATCTCCTGGAGCGGCTTCAACCCCGGCCCGGTGATCATCGAGTTCTCGCTCGACAACGGTTCACACTGGCAGAAGCTGAAGGATAACGTGACCGGCAACACCTTCCGGTGGAACATCTTCGATACCGCCGTGAGCTATGCCCGCCTCCGCGTCACGTCGATGGGGACAGCGGGTCAGGTGGCAACCAGCCGCTCCTTTACCATCACCAACTACGCGATCGGCGGCCTGTTGAACACAACGGGCGTCACCGCCACTCCATACGGCATCGCGTTCGATGGCGAGTATCTCTGGTCCACCGACTGGGGGAGCAAGACGCTTCTGAAGCTTGATCCGAACACGCTCCAGACCGTCGCGGTTCTCACGATGGATCTGCCAAAGGGGCTGGACAGCCTCTTCACCGATCTTGCCTACGTTCCCACCAAGGGGCACTTCTTTATCAACAAGCTCAACAACACGGTACAGACCAATCCGGGAGGGGTGATTATCGAGATCGATAAAGCGGGCAAACTGGTTGGGCAGTGGACATCGCCGTGCGCCTATCCGATCGGCGTGGCGTGGCTGGGCGGCAACCACAGCACGCGCCAGCAGTTGCTGATCACCGACCGTAATCGCGATCAGAAGCTCTACTTCTACAACCCGGATGATATGAACAACCCGGTGGAGATCAAGGATAGACTCCAGCCGCATGTTCAGTACGGGCCGCGTGGCGCCACGGAGGGACCGGACGGCAAGACCTTCTACCAGGCAATCACCGATTTCAGCGGCGGCGCGCTTCAGACGACCACTGCGGAGAAACGGAATATCGAGACGCAGAGCCTGGATTGCACAATCCCGCTTTCATCGCCGTTTGTCGCATCCGGCGTAATCAACGCTCGCGGCATCGAGTTCGACCCGCGCGACAGCAACATCTGGGTCAGCGATTTCGGCGGCAACATCTACAAGATGGTAAGCTGCGACAGCCGGGCCAGCATCCCGCCGCCGCCGCAGGCCGATGCTCCCTCCGCCCCGGCAACCGGCGGCATGACGCTGGCCCAGAACTCGCCGAATCCCTTCTCCGGGACCACGTCGATCCGCTTCACCCTTCCGGGGACGGGGAACGCAAAAGTGGTGGTCTATGACGCCACCGGCAAGCTGGTGGCAACCGTCGCCGACGGGCGATTTGATGCCGGCGAGCATGTTGTGGAGTTCACCCCGAATGGGCTCCCCTCCGGCGTCTATCGCTATTCGCTGGTGCTGGAGAACGGCGCCACGCGGAGCGGGACGATGGTCTATCTGAAGTAGGGCCGGAACGAAGCTCAATGGTATTGCGCCGGTAAGGGATCTCCTTTACCGGCGCTTTTCGTTGGCGCCGTGCCGCATCGCTCCGCCGCCATCCACGCGATGCAAAGAATCGGGGAAGCGCTGCGACAGGAGGATATCGTAAGTGTCTTCATATTGCTCCATCCTCCCGGCACTCCCGCGCCGGGAAAGCCGTTATTATCAGAGCTTACCAGACTGCTGAAGGACGTCATCTGCTGCGTTGGCCTTCATCATTCGCTCACTGCGGCGTCAAGAAGGACGCCGCATTCGCTCAGATTCGGCCGCCTTGCAGCTGATCGTCCCTGAACAGTCTGGGCATCTGTAGTACTTCAACAGGCTGCTACGGCCACAGCCCGGCCAATGCGGTATCAGCAAACCGTTCCATCGCGAGCGACGCCCGGGGAGCCGGGCATGCAATCACTCTTGATCTCATGATGCGTTCTTCACACATACTCCTTCCGCTCCTCGCATTTCTGGCTCTCACGGCCGCAGCATCCGCGCAGATGGGATATCAGACGGCCGAGGAGAGGATGACGCCCAAGAAGCGGGAGCTCTATTTCTACGGGCTCCGCGCCTATCCGTTCGGGAAGATCCCGCAGCATGCGCGGCTGGACGCCATCTACCGCGCCGATGCCAGGATGCACCGGTTCAGGGAGAACGACCGTTCCGTGCAGAGCCTGAATGCGTGGGTGCCGATCGGCCCCGCAAAAGTCGGCGGGCGCGTCCGCTCGGTGGTAACGCATCCCTCCGACAGCATGACCGTCTGGATTGGGGCGGCCGATGGCGGAGTCTGGAAGACCACCGATCGCGGCGCCAACTGGATTCCGTTGATGGATGATGCCAACGCGATAGCAATGGGGGCCGTGGCGGTGGACCCGAACAACACGGCGGTGATCTATGCCGGCACCGGGGAGATGAGCTCCAACGTGGATGCCTACAGCGGCGCGGGGATCATGAAGACGGTGGATGGCGGGGCCACATGGCGCGCGATAGGCCTGACAACCGTGGGCGCATTCTCCCGGATCATCGTCCATCCCAACAACAGCAACCTTGTCTTCGCCGGCGCGACCAGAAACAACAGAGGCTTCTACCGCTCCGCCGATGGCGGCAACACATGGTCCCGCACCTTCATCGACGCGGTCTCCGATGTTGCCATCAACCCCGCCGATCCCAGCCAGGTCTGGATCGGCACGGTCGGCAAAGGCCCGTTCCGGTCGATCGATGGCGGGCTTACGTTTATCAGGGCGGACAGCGGCATCACCCAGGCCGGCATGCGGCTGGACCGGATGTCGCTGGTGTCCGCGCCATCGCTCCCCTCCACGCTCTACGCGCTCTCCTACGAAACCAACGATTTCGCGACCGACTTCACGCGGATCTATAAATCGACCGACGCGGGGATAAGCTGGACGAAAAGCTACGACGGCCCCAACATCTTCGGGGATCAGGGGTGGTACAACAACGTCATCGCCGTCAGCCCGGCAAACCCTGATATCGCGATTGCCGCCGGGCAGTACGCGCTCCTCCGCACAACAAACGGCGGGACCAAATGGACGCAGTTGAACGATTTCGGCCTTGGGCTGCACGATGATCATCACGCAATCGCGTTCGATCCGGCAAACCCTGGCAGGATCTACCTTGGGAACGATGGAGGGATGTACCGAAGCGAGGATGGCGGCAGCTCATGGACAAGGATCACCAGCGGCCTTGCCATCACCCAGTTCTACGCCATGGCGATCGACCAGAGCGATCCCGTAAGAACCTACGGCGGCACGCAGGACAACGGCACGGTATCGACCACATCGCCGATCTACGGGACAATTCAGGGGGGTGATGGGTTCTTTGTCGCTGTCGATCCGCGGGACCCCGGAACGATCTACGCGGAGGATGGGGACGGCACGCGCATCACCCGGCACAACGGCGGCAGGGATACATCGGTGATGAACGGCATCGATACGGAGGAGGATACGGCGGCATGGTCCGCGCCGATCGTGATCGACCCGAAGCATGGCAACGTCCTCTGGCACGGGCGCCGCAGGATCTACAAAACCACGAATCGGGGGGACCACTGGGATTCCGTGACCACCAAGTTCAGGGGCTTCTGCACGGCCATCGGCATCTCCCCGGCGAACACCGATATCGTCTACGCCGGCTCGGCAAACGGCGAGCTGACGGTGACGCGCGATGGCGGCGCCCACTGGGCTGATTACACCCACGCTCCCGGCATGCCGAACCGCGCCGTGACCGATTTCGCGCCCTCCCCCAGCAATGAGGGGACCGCGTATATGTCCACCTCCGGGTTCTACACCGGCCATGTCTTCAGAACCACCGACTACGGCGCCACCTGGCTCGATGTCAGCGCCGGTCTCCCCGATATCCCCGTCAATGCTCTCGCCGTCCACCCTGACGATGACCGCGTGGTCTACGCCGGAAGCGATATCGGCATGTTTATCACCACCGATGGCGGCGCAAGCTGGTTTATCTACAACAACGGGCTCCCCCGCGTCGCCGTGGCCGATCTGGAGATTCACGGGAGCAGCCGCACCCTCCGTCTGGCATCGCATGGTCGCTCGATGTGGGAGATACCGCTGGAGAAGCCGGTCCCCTCCCCCGCAATCACTTCGCCGGTCGGCGGAGAAACATGGATGGGGAGGACATCGCATGTGATTTCGTGGATCGGCATGGACGATCCCGCCGGAGTCCGCATCGAATATTCCTACGATGACGGCGGCACCTGGCACCCCCTCCGCGACGGGATTGCCGGGACATCCTTCCTCTGGAGCATTGAGGATACCAGCGCAACGCTGGCGCGCATCCGGGTTACGGCGATGGGAACTCCCGCGAAAACCGCCACCAGCAGAAGCTTCACCATTGTGAAATACGAAACCGGCGGGCTTGTCTACGCCGGCCATGTATCGATTGTCCCATACGGCCTGGCGCTTGATGGCGACTACCTCTGGTCCACCGACTTCAACACCGACACGCTCTGGAAGCTGGATCGCCATACGCTGGCGGTGGTCGGGACCGTGAAGATGAACCTGACCGATGGCGATAGCCTCTTCACCGATATGGCGTATGTGCCGGGTCGCGGCCATTTCTACATCCACAAACTGAATAGCTCCTCCGGCTCCGCTCCCGGCGGATGGCTCTACGAAGTGGACAAGAACGGCAGGCAGATCGGCCGCTGGGAATCGCCGTGCGCCTATCCCATCGGCCTTGCGTGGCTTGGAAATGACAAGGGGGATCTCCCCTATCTGCTCGCCACCGATCGCAACGCCAGCCAGAATATCTTCCTCCTCGATACCGCGTCGCCGGGCAACCCCGCGGCCATCTTCCCCCGCGCCGCAAAGCTGGCGAACGGCCCGCGCGGCGCCACCCAGGGGCCGGACGGATTAAGCTTTTATCAGGCGATGACGACGTTCGACGGCAGCACGCTCCGTGCCGCGAATGCCGTGAAGATGCTTGTGGATGAGAAACAGCAGGTGCTCTGTTCGATTCCGCTGAACAACCCCTACAGCTCCTCCGGCATTATCAACGCGCGCGGCATCGAGTTCGATCCGACCGACAGCAACCTCTGGATCAGCGATTTCAAGGGGAATATCTTCAAGATTGTGGGGTGTGAGATTCCCGACACATCAACAGGGCCGGGATCGGTTCCGGTTGCCATCCCGGCCGGAATGCGTCTGGAGCAGAATCAGCCAAATCCCTTCTCGGGGGCAACCCTCATCACATTCTCCCTGGCAACACGGACACGCGCCACCATTGCTCTGTACGACGAAACGGGACGGGAGATGGCGGTGCTGGCCGATGGTCTGTTTGAACCGGGCGAACATCAGGTCACATTCGAGCCGGCGGGGCTCCCCTCCGGGGTCTATCGCTACACGCTCAGGACCGAAAAGGGGATGCTTCTCTCAAGGTCGATGGTCTATCTGCGATAATCCTACCGTTCCGGCGCGTTCAGCTCACGCCGGATGGCGGCGATGATCCTGCGCGTGTTCTCATCCCGGCTCTTCAACGTCTCAATCGTGCTGATGGCGTGCATCACCGTGGTATGATCGCGGCCGCCGAAATGGTTGCCGATGGTCTTCAGCGGTGAGCTGGTAAGCTCGCGGATCAGCGTCATCGCGATCTGGCGCGCATAGACGATCTCCTGCTTCCGGGTCTTCCCCACCAGCAGCGAATGGGGGATATCAAGCTGCTTGCAGACCGTCTGCTGGATCTGCTCGATGCCGATCACAGGATCGGGGACCGATGCGATGCCGTTGATCACCTCGCGGGTCAGGTCGATCGTCAGCGAAAGGTTGCGGAGGGAGCATTCGGCGAGCAGTGAGATCAGGCATCCCTCCAGCTCCCGAACCGACGTGGTCACATTCCGCGCGATATAATCGATCACATCGCCGGGGAGCTGATATCCCTCATCGCTGCTCATCTTCTGGAGAATCGCGATACGGGTTTCCAGATCGGGGGGCTGAATATCGGTGGTTAGTCCCCACTGGAAGCGGCTCACCAGACGGTCATCCACGCCACGAAGATGTTTCGGCGGGACATCGCTTGTCAGGATGATCTGCTTGCCGGCCTGATAGAGAGCGTTGAACGTGTGGAAGAAATTATCCTGCGTCTTCTCCTTATCGGCGAAGAACTGGATATCATCCACGATCAGAACATCCACCGACCGATAGTAATTGGTGAACTCCTGCGATTTGTTGTGCTGGATGGCGTTGACGAACTCGTAGGTAAACCGCTCGCTGCTGGTATACACCACCGACGCACTCGGTCGCTTCTTAAGAATCGCCTGCCCGATCGCCTGCGCCAGATGCGTTTTCCCCAGCCCGACGCCGCCATAGATCACCAGCGGGTTGAACCGCGTTCCGGCCGGATGAGCATCGGCAATCGCCTTGGCCGCCGCGTAGGCAAGCTGGTTCGATTCGCCGGTGATAAAATTTTCGAATGTAAAGCGCGCGTTCAGATAGGCCGGAATCTGCTGCGGCGGCTCCTGCCGCGCCCCCTGGAACGTCGGCGAGGAGAGGGGGGAGAAGACCGGCCCCTGACGGCGCTGCGGCGCGTCCGACGTATGCTCGGTGGTCCTGGCCGGGAGCGTCACCACGCGATCGCGCGCCGGCTCCGCCGGTTCATCGCCGACCGTATGATAGATCAACTGGGCGCGATCG
>JBDSJW010000499.1:0-4770 GCA_039917235.1 Kapaibacterium sp. (SeqCode)
GATCGCTGGTTGCGATCCACATTGTCGGCTTTTGATCGAGGTTCTTCTTGCGGAACATGGCTCAGGTAGTTGTGAACGGGTCGCGCAAATTTACGACATGAAGGGGGGGTAATTCAACAGTCTGCTATGAATAAGGGGTTTGAAATATCAGTGGGAGAAGCCCCACATCGAATTAACGAATGCAAATTTATCGGGGAAAAATGATGAATTGATGATAGGATAAAAAAATCATGAGCGCGGTGTCCAACTCGCGTCGCGGGGTGATTGATGATCGCGACGAAATGGCGTGCAAGCCTTGACTTAAGGCCTTTCCCGGATATATTGTGCCGGAATTTTAATAATAAAATTTATCGGCGTGGCGTGATAAAATATCGGACGTGTCTGGTTGTGGCGGTTCGCGGGCGGCTGCCGTGGTGGATTATTCGCGGAATTATCGAACGGCCAGATCCAATTATTGCGATGCGCGGAGATGAATCAGGGATTATCGCGCGCTACGCATCCATCATTATTTCAACCGGCAGGCTGATCCTCACCACGGTTCCCTTCCCCTCCTCCGATTCTATGGCGATGGTGCCGTCGTGCGCCTCGATAATCGTTCTGGCAATCGCCAGCCCAAGCCCCGATCCGGGGGTGCTCCGCGCCGTGTCGCTTCTATAGAAACGGTCGAAGATCTGCGGGATGTCGGATGCCGTAATGCCGGGGCCGTTATCGGAGATGGTGATAAGCGCGGCGCGGTCGCGGGTGGAAAGGCGGGTTGTGACCGTCGAGGATTCGTGCGAGTAGGTGATGGCGTTAGTGATCACATTCATGATGGCGCGTTGCAGCGTCGCGGAATCGCAGGAGAATTCCACCGCGTCATCCACATCAACCCAGAGGGAGATATTCCGGTGCGCGGCCATGTTCTTCAGCTTGCTGACGCAATCGACCACGATCTCATCCAGCCGCTCGGGCGCCTTGATCAGCCGGAGCTGGTGGGCGTCGGCCTTGGCAAGCAGGAGAAGATCGTTTGCCAGCCTGCTCATCCTCTCTACCTCGGTCAGGCAGTGCTCCAGATCCTCCCGTACCGGCGGATTGATCTCCGGCAGGGTAAGGATATGGTCAAGTTTCGCCTGGATCACCATAAGGGGCGTGCGGAGATCGTGCGAGGCATCGGCCACGAACCGGCGCTGGCTGTTGAAGGTCAGCTCCAGCCGCTCGATCATGGCGTTGAACGTGCTGGCAAGCTGCGCCAGCTCATCGGTGGAGTTTCCGCCGCTCACCCGTTGGTGGAGGTTGCTGGAGGAGATCGCCGCCGCCGCCGATGTTATCTCCGCCACCGGCGCAAGCGCCCGCCGCGCGGTAAACCAGCCCCCCACGCCGGCCAGCAGCAGAGAGGCGGGGACGATGATGAGCAGGATGTTCCGGAGTCGCTCAAGCGTAGCCTCCAGCCGGTCCAGCGAGCCGACCACGACGATGCCGAGCCGTAGTTTCTGGGTGTTGGGAATGGAAAGGGCAAACGCGCGATAGGTGATTCCGTTGGCCTGGATCGTCCTGAATTTCGGCCGGCCGCGGTTGGGGAGCATCGTCTGGAGGGAATCGACCATATCCTCGATTGAATCCTGCTGACCGCTCTCGTAGACAACGCTGTCGCGGGTCATCAGGAGAAACCATTTGGACCGGAACCGGAGGTTTGCCTGGCCGGTCACGTCCTGAAGGTTATCGAACATGTCGGAAACGCTGCCGGTGGAGGTGTTGACGCCGGAGACGAGGAATTCGGCGTAGTCCCGAAGCTCGGCATCGAAGGAATCCCGCTCGTTCGATTCAAAGACGGTGTACATCACCACCACGATGGCGCTGACGATCGTGCCGAAGATCAGAAGATAGCGGAGGGTGAGCCGGGTCGTGATCGTAAACATGCGGAGTGCGAGAGTATGGGAGTCGGAAACCCGTCCGGGCTGGCGCGTGGACCGGAAGCGGACTTAGCAGACTGTTCAACAATGATCAGATGCAAGGCGGCTGATCATTGTTCAACAGTCTGTCAGCTCTCCTCGTCGGAGAAGAGATAGCCCACACCGCGAACCGTATGAATAAGCTGCGGCTCAAATCCCTTATCCACCCGCTGCCGGAGGAATCGAACCAGCGAATCGACGACGTTCGAGCGGGGATCGAAGTTCATATCCCAGACATGCTCGCTGATCATATCGCGCGTGACCACTTTTCCCCGCCGGAGCATAAAGAACTCCAGCAGCGCGAACTCCTTTGCCGTCAGCGTAACCGGCACGCCGCTTCTGGTCACCGTCCGCTTCGCCGTGTTCAGCACAAGATCGGCGATCGTCATCTCGGTGCTCTTCTGATCCGATTGCCGTCTGCTCAGCGATCGTATCCGCGCCAGCAGCACGCCGATATGAAACGGCTTTACCAGATAATCATCGGCCCCAACGTCCAGCCCCTGGATCATATCCTCCGCCTCCCCCAGCGCCGTCATCATCAGAATAGGCGTGGTGACTCCCTCCTTCCGAAGCGCGCGGCAGACGTCGCGGCCGTCCTTCTTCGGAAGCATCAGGTCCAGAAGGATGATATCGTAATCGCTGCTCAGCGCCAGATCCTCCCCCTCCTCTCCATCGTACGCGATATCGATCGAGTAGTGCTGGCTGGCAAGCTCGCGTCGGATTACCTCGGCGATGCTCCGATCATCTTCAACGAGTAGAATTCTCATAACGGTGATGAAATATACTTCCTGGGCGGGGGAAATCAATAAATGGGGTGATGATGATGGCGATGCCGTGTCCGGAAACAGCTCGGTCGCGCGGATGACATTGAAGCCATTGCGCGACCGATGATGATGATTCCACGCTCCCCCGGCGCTATTTCCTGACGTTCATTCGGAAATGCACGGTATCGCTGGTGATAACCGGCAGCGGCGCATGGTCCCGGCCATCATCCTCCGCGAATGAATGCTGGGAATGCTTTGGCGGCGCGATCTCCGTTTCCTCCACCGTTTCCTTTACTACCATATTCTGCCGCGTCCGGTCATTCTCCCGCGGGATCTGGCCCTGCGCCGCCTTCATGCGATGCCCGATTTCCCCCGGTCCGGTTTTTCCCGGTTCGGCTGGTGCCTCGACTGCCGGCCGCGATATTGGTGCCGGCGGTTGCGCAACCGGAGGAGGGATCATTGCCTGGTGATGTTCCCGGTTCAGCAGCGGCGCCACAGCGAATGTCCCGATTGCAAGCCCCAGTAGCGCCACGATGGCGATGATTCCCTGCCAGATCCCCACGCTTATTCCGCCGCCACCCCCCCTGGCGCCCGCCGCCGATGGCGTGGCCGCCAGCCTCGCGAGCAGATGCTCCCCCGGCTCCCGGCTTCCGGCTGGAAACCCCGCCCGTTCCTTTGCAATTCCATCAACGATTGCCCGGTCGGCATCGGCCAGCCGCCGCGTCCCCTTGTCCAATGCCATGCTCCGCATGAACCGATGGTGTTCGGCTGGCGAAAGCTCGCCGTCGGTAAATCGTTCAATCATCCTGTCGTGTGAGTCGTGGATCATAGTATCCCTTCCAGTTTCGGCACCTGTCCGGCTGAACCGGCGGAGGATTCCCCCGATTCCATCGTCGTGGCGATCATCCTGCGGAGTTGCGCTCTCCCCCGGGAAGCGCGCGTCCATATCGCCTCCGGCGATTTTCCCATCATCGCGGCAATCTCATCGAACCTGTAGCCGCAGTAGAGGTTGAGCACCAGCACCTCCCGGTATTCAAACGGAAGCTGATCCAGCAGCGCCACGGCGGTTTCCTCCAGTTCCGTCAGCCCGCCTCCCGCCGCGTGAACCGATTCATCCAGCTCCGCGAACGGAAGATGCCGTTTTCGTTTGCGGAGGTGATCCAGGCAGAGATTGCGCGAAATGGTGAGAAAAAAGCCGAGCGGGTTATATACCTGCCGTGGTTCGGCGCGGAGCTGAATCACTCGTTCCCACATCTCCTGCGTGATATCCTCCGCCTGTTCCAGCGTCCCAACAATCTTCAGACAATACATGTGGAGCCGTTGGTTATGCTTCCGGAAGAGCGTGATAAACGCGCCATCATCCCCGTTCATATAACGGCTAAAAAGAAGTGCATCCTCGGTTATGGATTCCTGTGCAAGCACTGGTCCTCTCTTTCTCTCTTCTGTTAGGCCCGCGGATTATCCGTGGAGCCGACCTTAACCGGCTTATCGTGGCTCGGTCTCCTCAATCAGTTTCATGAGAGACGTTATCAGAGCGGGAGACCTGACACGCCCTGAATAATATTATTTCGCTGACCGAATTGTCAGGTTCGGGTTGCGCGCTGCGTCTCTCAGTCGCGGTTTGGGTGAGGTGGTATCAATATGCACGGTATAAGCCGGAGGAGGCCGCACGATAGCGATGGTCATGGAAGCGCGGGCGAAGGTGATCCGCATCAGGAGCAATCCTCCATCTCCCGCGTAGTGGCCGATAATAAATACATTGTTGCTTATGTCGAGGAGTGAACGTTATGAAAATGTCAGTTCCGGTACTTGCTCTGCTGATTGCTATATCGATAGCCGGTTGTTCCGATACATATCCCGCCGCGACCGTGGATCCGGTGTCCGATACCCTGGCCGTGGAAATACCAACCGAGGGGATGATAACGCTCTATTCAGCTGATCCGCTGGCGCATACGTTCAGCTTCAGCAGAAACGCCTATGGAATGGTGATTCAGGGGGATCAGGTTAAAAACAGCGGAAGTGATATCGATTTCGGATCATATTATCCCGACGAATTTTCCGTGGGAATCGAGGGGGGG
>JBDSJW010000500.1:0-8360 GCA_039917235.1 Kapaibacterium sp. (SeqCode)
TATAGATAAGCTGATTCATCATCTTTGATTGAGGTCTTGAGCACCGATAATCGATACACAGCGCCGCCATGCGCCCATGCACGGTGCCATGCCTCGTGATCGGCGCATGCGCTTCTCACGTGCTGAAGTTCGGTCTGTCTCAGCTGGGTTTACGGAACGGAAGCGGTCCGAACGGGGCATCTGCCCGAACGATGCTTACCGTCCCTGAAGTAGAAGAAATGAACAAATGCGCCCAAAATGCTCAAATTTCCCGCAAGTAGTGCCGTGACAAGAGATATGACAAGAGGATCCGGTGATCGTGGTATGCCCCGAAATACGGGACATACCTCTACCAGCACGAGCAACGTGGTGATTGAAGAAAACGTTGGAAGGAGTATAATATCTTGTCATTTTGGGCACTACGATTCGCAATCTACTCAATATCAAAACCCACGACAAACAGAAAAGTTTCTGCCGGGACAATTTCCCCGGCGAGTTCCCGCACCTTATTTTTCACACCGTCCTTCAACTGAACGATCCTCCACGGAGAAACCCGTATGTATATTTTCGGACTACACCCGATTGATTGGGGTGTTATCGCCCTCTATCTGCTGATCATTGTATTGATTGGTATCTGGTCCGGTCGCCGGATCAAAAATACGGGCGATTTCTTCCAGGGGAACCGATCCTTCGGTCGATCGCTCGTCGCGTTCCTTAATTTCGGCACCATGACCGACGCCGGACAAACCGCCGGCGTGACCAGCGAGATCTATCGCCAGGGTCTTCAGGGGGTCTGGTTCCAGAATCTCGTCCTCTTTCATACCCCGTTCCAATGGTTTATCGCCGCCCTCCAGCGACGAGCCCGCTACCTGGCGCCGGGGGATATGTATCAACACCGCTTTGAAAGCCGCTTCCTCTCCAGCCTCTACGCCATTGTCCTTCTAGCCATCGCCATCTATGCCAACTCTTTCGGATATCTCCTGACCGGCAAGACCCTCCAGGCGATCATGGTAAAACCGGCAGCCGAATACACGGCGGTCGAACGGGAAAGCGTGGCCGCCTTCAGCGAGCTTAAACATCTGAAAGAGAGCGATTATACGAAGTTGACCCCGGAGGAACGAACCAGAATGAACGTTCTCCAGGAACGTGACAAGAATGGAGAGCTGCGGGCCTTCGCCTCCTATCTGGACCTGAACCTATTCTATATATTATATGCGCTGCTGATTGCCGGCTACACAGCCCTCGGCGGTCTCTTTGCCATAGCCATCATCGACGTTATCCAGGGGGTTCTGATTGTCTTTCTCTCCCTTGCCCTGATTCCAACGGCACTCACTCATATCGGTGGGATTGCTGGAATGCAGGCTAAAATCCCCGAAAAGATGTTCGAGCTCTTCGGCTCCTCCGCCACAAGCGATTATACCTGGTACTTCGTGGCCGGCTTCGCGCTCCTTAACCTGGTGGTCAACGCCCCGAAGAGCTTTACGCTGGGAGGGGCGGCAAAGGATGACCGTTCGGCGCGAATCGGCTTTGTGACCGGAGCAATCTTCAAACGATTTATGATGATCGCCTGGGCATTTACCGGGCTGCTCGCCATCGGCCTGTATGCCGGAAAGGTCTCCGATCCCACCAACGTCTGGGGCTTTATGACGCGCGATCTCCTCGGCGTCGGCGCCATCGGGCTGATGGTGGCCGCCATCTTCTCCGCCAACATGGATGGCAACTCCACGATCTCCCTGGAAGCCAGCGCCGCCCTGATCAAGAATGTGATGGTCCCGATCTTCCCCAACCTCTCCGAACAAATCCAGGTCCGCATAGGAAGGATATTGCTCCTGCTGATCCTCCTTGGCTCTGTCTTCTTCGCCGGCGCGCTCGCCAACGAAAAGATCATGGTCATCTTCAAGTATATCATCTCAATCGGCACGGTGGTCGGCCCATCCTTCTGGCTGGTCTACTTCTGGCGCAAGCTGAATACCCGGGCGGTTGCGGCGCAGATGATCATTTCGATCGTTCTCATCGTCGTGATACCGAACCTGGTCCCAGCCTTTCATGATCTCCGCACCAGCCGCGCCCTGACACAGCAGACGACCGAGCGATTTGTCACATCGAACTTCAAGGCAACCCAGGCTGATATCACCGCCGGCCGCGCCCATGCCATCGGTGAGAAGATCGCGCGGCAGGAACGGATTCCGCCGTCAGGCATCTTCTTTGAGTCGGTGGCGCGGCAGAATCCCTCCGATACCACGTCGCCATACGAAGGGAAAGGGCTCTTCCGCGCCCAGATCTGGATTCTCAGCAAGCTCGGCATCGATTTCACGACGTGGGCACGACCGGCAATCTCCACCGCCGGGTTTCTCTTCGACGCGATCGTCCCCTTTATCCTCCTGATCGTGATCTCACTCTTCACGCGGCGCAACTCCGAACACGTCCTCCGCGATTTCTACGCCCGGATTCATACTCCCGCCGTCGCCGATCCGGAGCTGGATGCACGGCTAGTGCTGGAGAAGATCGATAACCCGGAGCTTGTGGAACGGGATAAGATATTCCCCGGCACCGACTGGGAGTTCTGGCGACCCACCAGGCTCGATATCGTCGGATTCGTGGGATGCGTCCTCTTCGTCGGGCTGATCATCGGGTTGTATATGATGGTGGCCGGAATCGGAATCGCGTAACGCGGCCGATGGCATAAAGATCGATGCGGCATGTTATCGAACATCGTCCCGCAATCCCGAGCATCCTCAATAACAGCAGGCCGCCCGTGTCAGACATCCAGACCAATCTCCCCGATACCGATTATTTTTTCCTTGGTGACGGTCGCCTGATGGCCGTCATCCAGTGGAGCCGCAACCCCGGCGCATCGCCATACGGGATTCTCATCTGCGACCCGGAGCGGATGTCCCGCAAGCAGGGGGCGCTCCTCTTTCACCCGGAGCTGGGGCTCTCCAGAACCATGCTCTCGGTGATCGTGAACGGGGTACGCCATCAGCCGCGACATGAGGATGTGCAGGCGATGTGGGATTTCAATGGCGGCCCCGCCGTCGTGATACGCTGGAAGGCCGGCGATGTCGAGGTCTCGGAGCGATTCCGCGTTCAGGAGCCATCCTCCCACCTCATCCGCGATGTGACGATCATCTCCCCGGATGATACGACCCCGATCGAGATCCAGGCCGCGCTTTACGCCAACCCCCTCTATTTCGATGAGTTCGGAACGCGGCCGGAGGCGACCCTCTACGCGGCGGGATATACCTCCATCACCCTCTACTCGGTCCCGAGCGGCAGGGCGTTCGAACGGTTCCTTACCGTGCGCCCCGAGCTGCCACGGAACGGTGTGGCGGCCACGTTTATCTACGGCATCGAGGCGGTGGGGACGCACGAGTTCTCCCTCTATCCCGGAACTCCCCCCTTTCCGTCGCTGAACGCGGAGGCGGGGCCGGCGGTAACACTGGGGACCAGCTTCGGCGCGACGCTGCGGAACACCGAGGGGGAGGATCATCCTCCATCGCTTGCCGCGCATATCCACAATCTTTACACGATCAGCCGGACATCGCTTCGCGCATCGGTATCGCAGCTTGGGAAATTCGATGCGTCGATATGGCAGTACGATTTCGAGTGGGGGATGGATGCCGCGATGGTGGCAACGGCCGCCGTCACCGCCGGCATGTTCGATCTGGCCCGGCAGATTCTGGTGAATATCTTCCGCAGGCTCTCCAATGCCGACGGGATGATCGCGGAGGCAAGCCGGTTCCGTGATGGGGAGATGGCGGAGCTGAACGGCAACGGCGCCGTCCTTGATGCCATCTGGCACTACTGGCGCTGGACCGGCGACACAGCCCTGCCGCTTGCCCACTGGCGCCGCATCACCGCCATCGCCGACTATCCGCTCCGCCCGGAATTCGGGCATCCCTCCGGCCTCCTGAAAACCCGCCGCGATTTCTGGGAGCGCAATCCCTGGATGGGGGTGGATGATGGCTTCGAGATCGGCCACCAGGTCTTCTGCTCGGTCGGCCTCCGCCACGCCGCGGAGATGGCCGAAGCGCTCGGCAGAAACGATGAGGCCGCACGCTGGAGCAATGCATCACAACGAATCCTCGACGCGATGATCAATCACCCCGAGCTTTCCCTGATTGAGAACGGCCGGTTTATCAAACGCCGCCGCGCCGATGGCTCAGTCCAGGAGACGCTCATCCCGGAGGCCGGCTATCGTAGCGCCGACTACGCGCCGTATATCCCCGTTCCTCCCGCCAACGCAACGCCGCTGCCGTGCGAGCCTGATATCACCCAGGCCCTGCCGATCATCTACGGCCTGATCGACCCGGCAAGCCCAATTGCGCTGGCGACGATGGAGCACCTCCGCTCCCTCTGGAACCCGATGGGCAATGGCGGCTACGCGCGGTATAACATCGCCTCCGATCCCGATTCCCCCGGCGCATGGGCGTTCGCATCGGCGTTTATGGCGGCGGCGGAGATCGAGACGGGGCTGGAGGAACGGGCAGCCGGGACGATAGCATGGCTTCTGGATATGGCCGGACGCGGCGGAAGCTGGTTCGAATACTATGGCCCACGGCAATCTCCCCCCTATCCCCCCGTCGGGATCATCGTCTGGGGATGGGCACAGTATCTCCTGCTGGTGGTAAAGCATATCGTCGGCGTGAGCGTGAGCGGCGATCAGATGGTGATAGCGCCAAAGCTGACCGGGATCGATCACGATATACGGTTCGGCGGACACCGGGTCAGGATCGCCGTTCGCGGGCGCGGCTCTGCCCTGCTGGATGGCGCGCCGATCGCGCTGGATGGCGGCGCGGCGCGGCTATCACTTCCGCTGACCGCCGACCATCTTCTGGAATTCATGCCGTAGCCGAAGAGCGTGATTGCACCGCTGCAACAATCGGCGCGGCGTGTGGTAGAACTCCGATCATCGGGCGGCGGGCGATGCACGATGACGCTACACGGGAAAATTCCCCCGAACGGATTATCACGGCGTGCGTAAGTTGCCCGCTTTCATAACAGACTGTTGAAGGACGTCATCTGCCGCGTTGGCCTTCACCATCGCTCATTGCGGCGTCCGAAAGGACGCCTCGTTTGCTCAGGCTCGGCCGCCTTGCATCTGATCGTCCTTGAACAGTCTGAAGTCTTTGAAGTAATTCAACTGGCTGATAAACTATCATCCGCCGAGAGAGGGAGCCGAGTACAGCCCCATCTCACCGACGGCATCCTTCGTCCCCTCCCGCGAAGACGGTATCATCGCGCGGATACTCATATCGAGCGTACCGTTCATCCGGTTCCATAATCTCGAATCCACAGTGCACAGATCGATCGTTGCCTCCCTCATTTTCGTATCACTGGCGGCCCTCTCCGCCTGCGGACAGACCGCCAGGGTCGCCGTGCAACCCACGCAGGCTCCCATCCCCGGCGACAGCATTCAGAATGGCGGCCGGCAGCTCCCATATATTCCCCCCTGGAATTTCATGTCCCTCTCCACCGCAGGCGTGGATACATTCCTCCTGGAACATCCCACCTACGATGGCCGGAATGTGATGATTCTCATATTCGATACGGGCGTTGATATGTCCATACCGGGGCTGCTCCACACTTCCCTCGGCGGGCCGAAGGTGATCGACGCGCTCGATTTCTCCCTCTCGAATATCATCAGGTTCAAACCCGCGAAGATTCAGGGAGAGGGAACAACGATGACGGCGACGGGCGATGGCCTCCCGGTGCGGCTCCGCGGCGTGGGAGAGCTGAATCCCCCGCCGGTCGATAAGGATCTCTATATCGGGATGATGGATGAGGCGATCTACCGGAACAGCTCCGTGCGCGATTTCGACGGCGACGGCGAATCGACCTCGAAGTTCGGCGCCATCCTCTACCGCGCCGCCGACGGATGGCGCGTGGTGATCGACACCGATGCCGACTCCAGCCTTGCCGACGAGAAGCCGGTCGGCAGCTACCGCGAGCGGTTCGAGACGATCCAGTTCAAACAGCGCTCCACCGAGACGAAGTCCCCGCTGACATTCGCGGCATCGATCAATGCCGACGCGAAGAGCGTCGCGTTCCACTACGATATGGGGGGACATGGCACGCACGTGGCGGGCATCGCGGCCGGCAACGGGATCAACAACGAGCCGGGATTCAACGGGATGGCGCCGGGAGCGGAGATCATCTCCGGCAAGTTCGCCGGCGACACGGCCGATGACAACACCGTCACCGGAAGCATGAAGCGCGCCTACGAATACGCCGGCGCCCTCGCCGATTCGCTCCAGCGCTTTCACAAGCCGGTCGTCGTCAATATGAGCTTTGGCATCGGAGCCGCGCTGGAGGGGCGCGCCGATATCGAACAGTTCCTTGATACGCTCCTCCCCGCCCACCCGAACCTCTACGTCGTAACGTCGGCGGGAAACGAGGGGCCGGGGCTCTCCTCGGTCGGCATTCCGGCATCGGCCAGCAGGCTGATCACCGTTGGCGCGGTGCTGCCGAAAGGGATCGGTCGCGATGGCTATAAGGCGGCGCTGGACCGGGATATCATCTGGGACTTCTCATCGCGTGGAGGGGAGGTGGACAAGCCGGACGTGATGGCCCCCGGAACCGCGGTCAGCACCATCCCGCGCTATGCGTTCGAGTCGCGGGAGAGCGGCACATCGATGGCAAGCCCATATACTACCGGTGTTGTGGCGGTTCTCCTCAGCGCGATGCGCCAGGAGGATTCCACATGGATGCCGACGCAGGAGCTGATGCGCCGCGCCCTCCGCTATTCCGGGCATATGATGCCGGACTACGCTCCCATTGAACAGGGGGGCGGCCTTATCAACGTCCGCCGCGCCTACTCGCTTCTCCGCGACTACAAGCGGAGCGGCTTCGCGGGGGATCTTCAGCTCTACAAGATCTCCACCACATCGCCGAATTATCCCGACGGTCGCGGCACCACCGCCTTCTGGCGGAGCGCCTACGTTCCCGGCGATGACTGGCGGCAGACCTTCACAATCTCCCGCTATCTCCCGCGCACAAACGCCGACCAGCCCGACGATTTCTTCCGCGCCTACAACCTGGAATCGACAGCGCCGTGGCTCCACACCGTGCAGAGCAACGTCTACATCCGCAACCGCGATAACGCGCAGGTGGATGTGATCTACGATCACGACAAGATGACCGAGCCGGGCCTCTACTCCGCGTCGATCATCGGTCGCCGCGCAAGCGCGAAGGGGCCGGCCGCCGGCGAGGAGCGGGAGTTCGAGCTGATCAACACGGTCATCGTCCCCTATCTCTTCTCTCCCGAAAAGAACTACACGGTCACCACGCCAACGCAGAAATTGCCGGCCGGCGTGACGCGCCATTTCTTCTTTGCCCCTCCCCCCGGAGCCGCGGCCATCACCTTCACCCTCTCGGTCCCGAAGGGCTCGCGCTCCAACGTCTCCGGGAAAGTTGCCGACCGGCTGGGGATCACATCAAACTACCTCCCCCGCGTAAAGGGGACGGAGCGGAGCGAGGGATCGAACACGATAGCAATTGGGGCGCTTGGCGATGGGGTGATCGATGTGGTGATACAGGCCGACGCGTTCGAGGGATCGGGGGATGTCTCCGAGTTTACGCTTACCGCCAGCGCCGTCATGTTCAGCGTAACGCCGGTGGTGGAGAACTACGGCGACACCCGGCAGTTGAAGGTGGAGGTCCGCAACACCGGCAACGAGCCGCTTCGCGGGGATTTCACCTACACGATCAAGGGATATGGCCGCACCATCCGCGATACAATCCACGGCAGCGGCTTCTCCCGCCCGTTTGTGATGCGGAAGGGGGATGGCGCCCTCTGGCTCTCCCCGAAATTCAGCGACGAGGATTATATGCACGCCACCGATATTCTGATCCGCATCGTGGATGCGTCAGGAGCCGTGCAGGCGCAGGAGGCGCTCAACACGCCATCGACATGGCTCTTCCTCCCGAACTTCAACAAGGATGAGGATAGCGCGATCTACCGCATGGAGATTGTCTTCGGCGCGGCGAACTACGCCCGCCCGCTGACGATCCCGTTTGAGATCGAGGAGAATCATATGCGGCCGAGCGACCCACGATCGCTTGGCGGATACGCCAGCCCCGACCTGATGCCGTTTATCCCGGCAACCTACGCCACACGTCTCCCATCGCTATCCGATATCCCGAAGGGGTTCGGATATCATGCGCTTGGCGAGATCGATTTCAAACCGCGCGGGAGCGAGCAGCCGATTGTCTTCGACTTCCCCATTCCATAGCAGACTGTTGAAGGACGTCATCCGCGGCGTCCGGGGACGTTTCAAACGTCCCCGGACATTCCCATTCGCTCACTGCGGCGTCCAGAAGGACGCCTCATTCGCTCAGATTCGGCCGCCTTGCGGCTGATCGTCCTTGAACAGTCTGGG
>JBDSJW010000501.1:0-3688 GCA_039917235.1 Kapaibacterium sp. (SeqCode)
GGCTGGTGACGAAGAACGCGATCCTGATCGTGGACTTTACCAACCGGCTGCGGGAGGAGGGGGCCAGCGTCCGCGATGCGCTTATGGAAGCGGGCCGCGAACGTCTCCGCCCGATCATCATGACCACGGCGACGATGATCTTCGGCATGTTCCCGATCGCTCTTTCGACGAGCGCGGGAGCCGAGTGGAAATCCGGCCTTGCGTGGGTGCTGATCGGCGGCCTTACCAGCTCGCTCCTCCTTACGCTGGTGCTGGTGCCGGTTGTCTACTCGACGCTCGACCAGACGCTGAACTGGATTGGAGGTACGTCGCGCCGTCTTGTTTCCGGGATCTCCGGAAAGAAAAGTTCAGTTGATGAGGGGGCCGCCAAACCGGTTGCCGCCTCGCTTGATCTGAAGCCGCAGAACAACTGACGGCGCGCGGTCTCCGCTGAATAAAGTAAATGCCACGAGGAGCTTATTCCTCGTGGCATTTTTTTTGCTGCTTATCGTAATGTCTTCGATCGTCTCTATAGTCCGTTGGAAATTTGCTCTTCCCGGGTGTCGGATTGTCAGGCATCGTTGGCATTATGGCGACAACATTCCAAACTGATGGATCATGCGTTTCGAATTGTTTGCTCGTGGATAAAAATTGTGGGCACCACTATTGCAATGGCATTGAGGCCGGTGTAACTTATCCGGCATAGAGGAGTTAACAGGCAGACTCGCGCGACTGATATTACGAGAGTTTGCCGGTGTCCAGAGCGGAAGAGGATGTAGTCCGCTATCGCTTGCTCCATACCACCGGGCGCATTCCAGGTGCGTCTTGTGTTCACAGGCTCCCCCCCGGGCCGTAATCTCCCCAATCGATATTCTCAATTTCTCATAGCACGACCGTGCCGTGGCGTTTCAGGTATGAGCGCATGCACGGAGGTTTGTACAGGTCAGTGAAATCGCGGAGGTCCAACCTTGGTCACATGGCTGTCCAGCCACGTTCTCCTCACTTCCGGCGAGTTTTAATCATTCATCAGGAGGTTACGAATGCAACACCGTGCCCCGTTTACTGCGGTGATATGCGCTGTAGCGGTGTCGTCGTTCGGGCTGCTGGCTGCCATGCCGGCAAATGCCCAGAACGCTCTGATTCCCTGGTCCGTTGTTGGGACCGGAGGAGTTATTGGCGCCAGCGATGGTAGTACGGTCATTTCCGCTACCATCGGACAGCCGATCATCGGGCCGGCCTCGGATGGGCCCCTTCAATTGCAACAAGGCTTCTGGCTTCCCATCCAGTCAGTTGCCGATGTCGAGCAGGATGTTGCCCTTACCTCTGAAGAGGGCATGTTCAGGCTCCACAACTTCCCAAACCCCGTCTCCACCTCGACGACCATTCGGTACACTCTTCCGGAGATGAGCCATGTAACCCTGGAGATCGTCGATCTCGTCGGCAAGCACGTTGCTCGCCTGGTCGATGATTGGCAGAATCAGGGGGAACAGCAGACCCTCTGGAATGGAATGAACGCATCGGGAGAACCCGCGAGTGGCGGGATGTATCTCTACATACTTACGGTGGAGCCGGCCGGAAGCAGTGGCAGACTTACCGGCGGTGGTGTCCGGACGGAACGCCGGAAGATGCTCATCGTGCGATAATGCATGCCTGAGCCAGCTACGCGACAGCACATCCCTACATAATAGTTATCGATATGAAAAAAACACTATCAACCTGCACTGGTTCTGCGCTCGGCCTGGTCCTGCTGAGCGGAATCGCGGCGGCACAGATACCGCAACAGATCAGCTATCAGGGACTGGCGACCAATCCTCAGGGAATACCTCTTCCTAATAGCACCAGTAACACGTTTACGTTCAAGATCTACGATCAGGCCAATTCCACGACGCCGATCTGGACCGAAACGCAATCCAACGTTGTCATCAACAAGGGCCTCTTTAATGTGATCCTTGGCAGCGTCAACCCTCTAACGGTCCCGTTTACCAAGCCTTATTATCTCGGAACCACCATCAACGGCGGCAACGAGGTGGCCCCCCGCACGCAGTTCACAACCGCTCCCTATAGTTTCCGGTCGCTCTGGGCCGATAGCGCGGCGGCAGTTGCCGTCAACGCCATCTCCAGCGAGAACATCAGAAACGGCGCGGTTACGCTCTCCAAGATCGATCCCACCGGCTCCACCGCTGGACAGGTGCTTACGTCAACGGGAACCGGGCTTGCCTGGCAGATCCCGGCGTCCACCGGCGGGGCCGGCGTTGCAAGCATCAACGGGCAAAGCGGTGTGCTGACCTTCAGCGGCGCGGGCGGCGCCACGATCACCCATACAGGGAACAACTTCACAATCTGGGCGCCGAGCGGCGTCAGCTCCATCAACAGCGCCGACGGCGCGATCGCCGTCACAAACCCGACCGGGCCGGGAGTAACGCTCTCGCTTGTCCCCTTCGGTATTACCGAGCCGCTGCTTGGTGATGAGGCCGTGACGACCAGAAAGATCAAGGATGGAGCGGTGACCGGCGCGAAGATCGCCAATGGAACGATCGGCGGGCTTAATATCGCCGACAACTCCATCACGTCGCCGAAGATCGTGGATGGATCGATTCAGAATGTCGATCTCGCCAACTCCACGATCACCATCAACACCGGCTCCGGCCTGTCGGGCGGGGGAGTGGTTCCACTCGGCGGAACGCTGAACCTTGCCAATACGGGGGTTCTCTCGGTGACCGGCACGCCGAACCAGATCAATGTGTCGAACGCCACGGGGAACGTGACGATCTCGACACCGCAGAATATCGCACCGACCTCCTCGCCCACGTTTCAGGGGCTGACGCTGACCGGCAAGGCCACCTCGGCCTCCACATCTCCCGCTGATCCCGGGAATACGCTGGTGACGAAGGATTATCTGACCGGCGGCAACGTGGCGGTGATAACCAACGCTTCGCTGATCGGCAACGGCACCAATGCCAGCCCGCTCGGCATCAACCTCGGCAATGCCAACACATATACGGCAACGCAGACCTTCCCGGTAACGGCGGCGCAGGGGGATGCGCTTATCGGAGCCACCAACGCCGGTACTGCTTTTATTAATCCGGTTCGCATTGCCAACGGCCTGACCGATGCCCAGGTGAATGATAACCTGACGATCGCCGCCGGGACCATCAACAACACGCCGATCGGCGCAACAACGCCGAACACCGGCGCCTTCACCGCGATCACCGGCGCCTCGCTCGCTCTGTCGGGAAAGGGGACGTCCGCATCGACGATCGCGGCCGATCCTGGAACCACGCTGGTGACAAAGGACTTTGTGACGACGTCCGGCAATGTGGCGGTGAGCACGAACACATCGCTGGTGGGGAACGGCACAACAGCCAGCCCGCTGGGGATCAACCTTGCGAACGCCAACACGTTTAGCGCAACGCAGACGTTTCCGGCATCGGCACCCCAGGGTGACGCGTTGATTACGTCGACAAATGTCGGCACGACCACGATCAATGCAGTCCGCATCGGCAACGGCCTGACGGATGCGCAGGTGAACGACAACCTGACGATCGCGGGCGGCACGGTCAACAACACGCCGATCGGCGCAACAACGCCGAACACCGGCGCCTTTACGACGATCAACGGCACAAGCCTCGCGCTGACCGCGAAAGGCACATCAGCTTCGACGGCAGCCGCTGATGCCGGCAACACACTTGTGACGAAGGACTTTGTGACG
>JBDSJW010000502.1:0-12934 GCA_039917235.1 Kapaibacterium sp. (SeqCode)
TGGGGGCCAGAATCAGATCGACCCGCGCGAACGCCTCCTCCATATCGCGATGAATCAGCCGCCGCACCTGCTGCGCCTTGTGATAATAGGCGTCGTAGTATCCGCTCGACAGCACAAACGTCCCCAGCATGATCCGCCGCTTCACCTCATCACCAAATCCCTCCGAACGGCTCATCTCATACATCTCCTCCAGCGTTGTCGCGTTCGGCGAGCGGTAGCCGTAACGGGCGCCGTCGAAACGGGCAAGGTTGGCGCTGGCCTCCGCCGTCGCGATCACATAATATGTGGGGATGGTGTACTCAGTATGCGGCAGGGAGATATCCACGATCTCCGCGCCGCCATCGCGCAGACGCGCGCGAAGCTCATCCAGCGAACGGACCACCGCCGGGTGCATCCCGTCGATCAGATACTCCTTCGGCACGCCGATCCGCATTCCCCGCACATCGGCGCCGGCAAGCGCGTCGGTGTAGCGAACCACGGGATGGCTGCTCGACGTGGCATCGTTGGCGTCGATCCCGGAGATCGTCTCCAGAATCAGCGCGGCGTCGTGAACCGAGCGGGCAAACGGGCTGATCTGATCCAGCGATGACGCAAATGCCACAAGCCCGAACCGGCTGACACGGCCATACGTCGGCTTTACGCCAACAACGCCGAGAAACGCCGCCGGCTGCCTGACCGATCCGCCGGTCTCCGACCCAAGCGAACCGTGGCAGATATCCGCGGCAACCGCGACGCCGGACCCACCCGAGGAACCTCCGGGCACCCGATCCGGGTCGAGCGGATGATGCACCGGGCCGAAATATGATGTCTCGTTGGAGGAGCCCATCGCAAACTCGTCCATGTTCGTCTTGCCGATCAGAATCGCATCGGCCTCCTCCAGCCGCTGGATCGCCGTCGCCGAATAGAGCGAGCGGAAGCCGGTCAGGATCTTCGAGCCGCATGTCAACTGCTGGCCGCGGATGGCGATGTTATCCTTCACGGCGATCGTCATCCCCGCAAGCGGTCCCGCCGTCCCCTGCTTCAGACGCTCATCCACCGCCTGAGCGCGATCAAACGCCCGCTCCGGAAAGAGCGAGAGAAATGCGTTGAGGCCCTTTGCCCCATCCGCCCTGCGATACGTCTCGGCCACGACGTCCACGCACGTGGTCTCCCCCGCGTCCAGCCGCCGCCGAAAATTCTGATATGTCTCTGACATCGGGCTATCTCTATCTGAAGTAAATGCAGTTGCGTTCCATCCGGCCGGTATCGCCGGACCGCAAAGGTACTAACCTGACGGGAACCTGTTGTGAATCACGAAGGGGAAGGGATCATATATTGGCGCGCCAGCGCACAAAGACAGGTCGCGAATCGCGGTCCGCGCCAGCCGATGGAACGATGTTCAGCCCAATCATCAGGAAGAGTATCATGATGCCGGAAGAGCAATACGTGGTGGAAATAAGCGATGCCGGGATATCCTGCATCCTCCCCGACGGCGAACGCCAGACCGTGGCCTGGAGCGATCTGAAGGAAGTCGCGATCGAGACAAACGACTCCGGCCCGTGGGGAATGGACTTTCTCTGGGTGCTGACCGGGGAATCATCCCGGTGCATTATCCCCCAGGGAGCCACCGGCGAACAGGAACTGCTCGATCATATGATGGCGATGCCGGGATTTGATTACGACGCATTTATCAGCGCCACCACCAGCACGGACGTGGCCCGATTCCCCTGCTGGCGACGCGATCCGGCGTTCCGATCCTCCGACGACTGATTATCGTCCTATCAGACTGTTGAATTACTTCCGGCAGTCAGACTGTTCAAGGACGATCAGATGCAAGGCGGCCGAACCTAAGCGAATGAGGCGTCCTTCTGGACGCCGCAGTGAGCGAACGGTGAAGGCCAACGCAGCAGATGACGTCCTTCAACAGTCTGCTATCGCGCTCCGCCGGCCAGCGTTGCAATCAGCATGACAGCGCCGAGCGCCAGATCGGCATAGCCGACGATTTTTATCCATCGGATGATATTTTTTCTATCCGGGCTGATTCTCCCCTCCGCGATTCCCCGCGCCACAAGCACTGGAATTCTGAATACGGAATATAATCCCGCAAGGATGAGAAATACCGGCGTGATAATCTGTTCGATATGCATAATCGCAATATGAGTCACTACTCGAATTTTTGAATACTCGACGACGAATATTCCGATTATTCGATCGTTGAAAATGGTATCGCGGCAGAAGATGAACGCCGGGATCGATATTCCGATCGCGGCATCCCATAATTTTATCCACGCGCGGTTAGTGAGGATTAATCGATGGGGAGTGGGGTTATCTCCAGACCATACACTCGCCGCACATCCTCGATAAACCTGTGGAGCAAGGCTGTCGCAATTTCCTCTCCCATCGACAGTCGCTTTGTACTATCATACCTCGTCACGATAAGGAATATCTCCTTCTGGCGTGAAAGATGAATAAGCTTGACTCCCAGCACCACCAGACCCACAAAGAGAAAATTTATAATTATCCCCACCAGCGCCAGGCCAAAGCAGAGGATGCCGCCGGCAAGCTGGAGTTTCGGCCATTCCGAGACGTTCCCACGCACGATCTCCAGAAACCTGATCTCCTCCATCGATATAAAGGATTTCCGACTTTGCCCATTAAATCCGGTAATCCCGTCGGCATCGACGGTAATGGAGGAGAATGATATCGGATCGCTCATGATGAATAGTAATCAGGTTGGGGATATCAACAGGGAAGGCCACCACGATGGACCAGCCGAATAAATATGTGCAAAATTCCATTTGGGTTCATCATATATCTCATACCGCATCCACACGCGAAGTTATTTCCATGTTGATGATACTCTGCACTTCCGTGATAAATTGCGTAAGCCCGTGCGTATCAACATCTCCACGAAAAACAATTTTCCGACGATCCTTTTCTGATTGAATAAGAAGAAAATAGCGTCGTCTCAGCGCTGTATAGACAAGCCAGCCTCCCATAAACAGAATAAATGGAATAACGATCACAGCGCGAATGCCGAAGCCCCCGACAATGCGTTCCGGGTTGATCAGATTCATCAACAGGTTTATCAGGAAATATGCCCCAAGGCCAAGAAAGGCAATTCCGGCAATCACCTGTATTCTTGGACGCTCGGCGGGGCTCCCCCGCAGAAGCATAACCGACCGGATATTCTCCATCGGCACAAATGCCGAGCGCCGCCCGTGGCTCAGTTCCATGATACCCTTTTCGTCAACCCGCACGGAGGCATACAGTATGGGCTCGGCCATTGTTTATCCCTGATGAATGAAGGATGCGGAACAGATAAGCGCCGAACTTACGAAACGGGAATCATTGCAACCCGATCATTATTTGCCCGGTTGGGCCTCCCCGCCGTATCATCATGATTCGTATCGCAACAGGTTCCATTATCTGACGGAGAAGAGGGACAATGAACACAAGAGCACTCGGAAATCAGGGGCTGCGCGTTTCAGAGCTCGGCCTGGGATGCATGGGAATGAGCTGGGCGTACGGCGCGCCGGGGAGTGAGGAGGAATCGATCCGCGTACTCCATCGCGCCACGGAACTGGGGATCGATTTCTTCGATACGGCGGAGATCTACGGGCCGTTCACCAACGAGGTACTGGTGGGGAAGGGGCTCCGGGAGAGGCGGGAGAGCGTGGTGATCGCCACAAAGTTCGGCTTTGATATCGGCGAGGACGGGGTGCGGCGCGGGCTGAACAGCACGACGGAGAATGTTCGCCGCGCGTGCGATGCATCGCTGGCGCGGCTTGGTGTGGATCAGATCGATCTCTTCTATCAGCACCGGCTAGACCGCGCGGTCCCGATCGAGGAGACCGTTGGCGCAATGGCGGAGCTGGTGCGCGATGGCAAGGTGCGCTATCTGGGGCTCTCCGAGGTCGGCGCGGAAACATTGCGCCGGGCACACGCGGTTCACCCCATTACCGCGCTTCAGAGCGAGTATTCACTCTGGGAGCGGGGAATCGAGGATGAGATCCTCCCGACGCTCAGGGAACTCGGCATCGGCATGGTCCCCTATTGTCCGCTGGGTCGCGGGTTCCTGACCGGACAGATCAAGCGACCAGAGGATATCCCAGAGAACGATTATCGGCGCACCGATCCCCGGTTTCAGGGGGAGAATTTTCTGAAGAACCTGGATGTGGTACGGGCGGTGGAGGAGATCGCGCGGAAGAAAGAGACCACCCCGGCGGTCATCGCGCTGGCGTGGCTGCTGCATCAGGGGGATGATATCGTCCCGATCCCCGGCACCAAGCACCTCCGCTATCTGGAGGAGAACGCCGCTTCGGTCAATATCGCGCTGACGGCCGATGAGCTGGCTCGGCTTGATCTGTTCGGCGAGCCCGGCGCGGTTGCGGGTGAACGGTATGGTGAGATGGGAATGAAGGCGATCGACCGATAAATCTCTGAAAAGATGATCCGATATTTCAGGTCCGTTTCATGGAATTCCGTGGGACGGGCCTGATTGATATATGGTCGGCATCCGATCACCATCCACCCTACAACCGGGAATCCAGGGATAAAGACCGAAGGTGGTCATGGTGATCACATGATATCCTACTCCGCCTCTCCAACCCCGTCAATCCCTTATTTCGGCGCGCAAATGGCCTCGATCATCTCCGCGGCCGACCGAATCTCACGTTTTAGCCGCTCGATCACGGCGGCGGCGCGCACCTGGGCATCGGCCTGGACCTGCGCTATGGAGATCAGCCCGGCGGTCATATTCTGAATGGTGATAAGCTGCCGTTCCAGGGCGTAGAGTGCCTCCGGCAACCCTCCAAGATCGCGCAATCCATCACGGATGATCTCCTCCTCCTCCGGCGTCTGCTGGATTGCCCTGGCCCTGAGAAACGCATCGATGCTCGTGGCGAAATGCGTCGTGAACAGCTCGGCCTCCGCCTGGAACGTCTCGCGAAGCTGATTGAAATCGGCGGCGATCTTCCCGGCCACCCCGATCAGCATCCTGCTCTGCGCCTCCCCTTCCAGATAGTTCGCATACGCCAGCTCCTGTGCCCTTGTCCCGAGCGCCTCACCAAACGCCTCGCTCGACGCGGTGATCCTCGCGGTTGAGGCAATCGCCAACTCAATGGAATCGTTGCTCAGGTTCAGAAGATCGTCAAAACTGTCGGCCATGGGGCTATTGTCGGTAGAGGTTATTGACGGGAGAGAGGAACGGATCGGGGCATCGGAAACGTGTGAAACGACACCGGCCACGCTGAGGCGGCCGGTAGTGATACTGCGACAGGGGCTGCAACGTTCTCAGATCGGCGTGGCATGCTCATCGGCCTGAGGTCCCGGGGCTTGGGACTCGTGCTGATGCGCCGGCATCTCCATGGTCTGGCGATGCGCTGGCAACTCCGTCTCACGGGGCGCCGTCGGCTCCATCTGATGGTCAGCCGGCGCCATGGGCGGCGCGGGCATCTCGGACTCACTCTCCTCGCCGCCGGTTATGGCGATGGCGGGAGAAGTGGGGGTAACCACCGGCTGGGAAACCGGGCGGGCCACCGTTCCGGTGTTCCGCTGATGCTCCTGCTCGATGGCACTGTTGATATGATCGGTAAACTCCCGCTGCGCCTTCTTGAACTCCCGTATGCCGCGTCCCAGGCTCTGCGCCAGCTCCGGAAGCTTCTTCGGCCCGAACAGCACCAGCACACACAGGAGAATCAGAAAGAGCTCTCCACCACCTATGTCGAACATCGTCCTGTTCCCTCGAAAAACATGAATGATCAATGCCGCATCATCAAAACCCGCAACATGAAGCGCGCCATTGAGCGCGCACGCCCGCCGATTGAACGCGATGCTCCGGCTCGATCACCGAACAACATCCCGGTCTTGCGAGCGCATCACGAAGAACAACCACGACGGAAGGCCCGTTCTACTGGCGTGCCTGATACTGGCGACGCTCCTCTTCAAGCTTCAGACGCTCCTCTTCAAGATCGCGACGTTCCTGCTCCAGCCTCAGACGCTCATCGGAGGCCCGGCTGTCGAGCTGTCGGTCGTACGTGCGGGGAGTGGGCTCCGGCTCATCGTCGTGGATGCTGGTGGCCTTCTTGAACTCCTTCATGCCCGATCCAAGGCCGCGCATCAGCTCAGGGATCTTCTTTCCGCCGAACAGGAGGAGGAGGATCACCATGATAACGATAATTTCAGGTGCACCGAGGTTCATAGAACTTCTTCCGAAAAAGGATTGGAAATGGATTTTCGATCTGCGTCGGTCATCCGGTCGGGAGCCATTTCAGGGGGATCATCCCGACAAAAAGGAATCAGGCCGCGACGATCTCAAGCGAACGGACGATTGACCGGAAGATACCGAGACCATCCGTTGAACCGAGCAGAGAAGAGCAGGCGCGCTCCGGATGGGGCATCATCCCAAGGACATTGCCCTTGCCGTTGACGATTCCCGCGATATTGAATTGCGAGCCGTTAGGGTTCGCCTGGTCCGTTACGTTCCCGGCCGCGTCGCAATACTGGAAGACAATCCGCCCCTCGGCGTTCAGCTCGTGCAGCACGTCGGGGTCGGCATAATAGTTCCCCTCGCCGTGGGCGATCGGGATGCGGAGCACTTCACCATCCCCCAGTTCGCCGGTGAAGATCGTCCGGTTGTTGACAACGCGGATATGAATATGCTTTGAAATAAAGCGGAGACCGCGATTACGGAGGAGCGCTCCCGGGAGAAGCCCCGCCTCGCAGAGGATCTGAAAGCCGTTGCAGATGCCGATCACCGGCCCGCCGGACTGCGAGAACCGCACAACTTCCCGCATGATCGGGGAGAAACGGGCGATGGCGCCGCAACGGAGATAATCGCCATAGCTGAACCCGCCAGGAAGAACGATGGCGTCCACATCCTGAAGATCGTGCTCCTTGTGAAACAGGAAGACCGTATCCACGCCGATCTCATGCTTCAGGGCATAATAAGCATCGTGATCGCAATTGGAGCCGGGAAACACCACTACGCCGATTTTCATTGCGCCTCCTCTACCGCCGCTTCGGAAACGGTAACATCGAAATTTTCCATGACCGGGTTGCTGAGGACATCGCGGGAAACCTCGCGGGCAATCACCTCGGCCTCCTCCAGGCTCGCCGCCTCGATCTCGAACGTAACATGCTTGCCGATACGGACATGCCCCACATTGGCGTGACCATGCGAGTGAAGGGAGTTCTCAACCGTCTTTCCCTGCACATCGAGGATGGCCGGACGGAGCATCACATTGACCTGAGCGTTGAAGATCATAACCTGCTGCTATTTACGGGAATAAAGCACCGGCGGATGTTCGGCCGGCGCAAAGACGGAAGAACATCGTACGGCCCGGCGGATGAGGATCGGTCCAGTGAACACAAAAGTACAAGATCGGTGGGGTTCGTGAAACTGCGGCGGAAGGGGAGGGATCGATGGACACGGAAACTTACCAACGGGGAGAGCCGGTAGGCACGGAAACTTACCAACAGGGAGAGCTGTTGGGGCAATTCATGAATTGCCCCAACATCATGCGCAACGGTTCGCGGTCGCTATTTCCACCATTCGTCGGTGGCAACAATTGCTATCACCAGTTGATCGATCTCCAGCAGCGGAATGCGCTCCCCCTGATCGTTGCCGCTGGAGATCGTCATCCCCATCACCAGCGTCCCGCTCCTCGTCTCCGGCCGGATCTGCGTATACCACGCCCCAACCTGCGCCACCACGCCGTTGATGTAGATATCCGGCTCGGAAAGGCCGCAGTCGGGAATCAGCAGAAGCGGAACCGTCACCGGAAGCGACATCTCCCCGGAAACCGCCATATCATAGCGATAGCTCATCTCCATCCGCAGCCGCAGATTCTGGTTGCCGATGGCGCCATTGATCATCGCGAACGCGGCCGTGAGCGATGAGGTCAGGCTCCCCCCGGTGGGAAAGATAATCGGCTCCAGCAGCTCGTTGAATGGCTTGATCCCATTCGCGAATGAGATGTCGGGGGTGCGGAAGATGAATAATAGATTGGTCCGCATCCCGCTGACCAGCGTCGCGTTCCGCTCAATCCAGAGGTTCGTGGTCGCCAGTTGCAGCGTCCCGATATCGTTGTCGGCAAATGTCAGCACGCGCGTCGCATCGCCGCTTCCGGGATCGGAGAGGGAGCTATCGGGGGATGATGATGCGGTGTACTCCCCGCGATCCGGGTTCCGCGGATCCTGCGCGAATGTGAAGCCATCGATCGCCGGCCATGGCGACCAGAGATCGCCGGCAACGCCAATCCGTTTCAGGCGCGTGGCAACGATCGTCAGCCCCTCGTTCTCGGGACGGAACGCATACTCATCGATCACCGGCGTGGGAGCGGCAATCAGCGAGGCTCTCAGCATCGTGCGCGTCTCGGCAATCCCCATCACCAGCTCCTCAAAACGCCCGATCGCGGCCAGCGCCACGTTCTGATCGCCACGATCTCTGATCTGATCGAAATGCGACGATACCGCCGGATATTCCGCCACGAACCGCGCCAGCCCCTCGAACCTGTTCCCCGGGAGCGGACGCGCCACGCCGGGAGCAATCGCCGCCGCAAGCGCCACGGCATCGGATTTATCGCCCCCCCCGTTATAGGTCACCACCATATGCATCAGATCCTGGCCGATGTGCTGCTGCTGATACGTTACCTGATAGCTCCACTTCAACGCGTCGGCCAGATCGCCGGCGCCGGGATGGCTCGGGAACGCGGACTGCGCCAGAAGCGTCGGCGAGACGGGATAGAGGCGGAGCGGGATCGGTATATCGACCTCCCCAAGCGGCACGGCAAGGTCGGCGTCGGCCGCGGTGCCGCTGTCCAGCACAAACTTCAGCCACGAGGAGCCCGCATAACCACCGCCATCGCCGCTCTCGATATCGTACTCCACAAACCCGATTCGATACCCCAGAACCGCGTCAAAATCGGAGTTCGCTGTCGGCTGCGAGGAGGTGAAAAGCGTGGTGATATACCGCTCACCGGTCACCAGCGGAACCTTCGCGGTGGTGAACGTGGCGTTCGGCTTCGGCGGCACGTCCGCCACCGCCGGCCCCCCCGCGCCGATCGTCATCGTGCCGTAGAGGCCGGATGGCGGAAGCGGCGCGCCGGAATCGGGAACCGTTACGTTCACGGGAATCTGCACCACCGTGTTCACCTCGTACGCGCTCGACAGGCGAATCAGCAGCTTCTGATAGAACGCCGCCACCGCCGCGCGAACCGCCTCCTCCGGCGCCGTCTGATCGGCAAAGACCGTGACAAGGCTTGTGGCGATATCCGACGCGATCTTCTCCTTGTGCGCCATCAGCCGCGCGTACACATCGGGCGCAAGATCGGCGGCCGGCAGCGCCAGCGACGGGTCCAGGAATGCGTCGAACGCCGCGAGAAAATCGCGCATCCATAATTCAACATCGATGTTGGCGAACGTCATGGAAACCGGCGTGAAATCATCATCGCCGCCGCTCCATTGCGCCTTGTAATTCCTGACGATGACCGTCCCGCTCTGGAGCGAGGTATGAGCCGGCGGAGGTGCGTAGTACAACGGCGACTGAGTATCGGCATGCGCTACCCGTATGCCGTCGTTCGGGTTGATGCGAACCACCCAGAGCGATGTGTTCCCGGTCTGAAGCGCTCCCCGCATCTCCCGAGGCGCGCCCGCGCCATCCGCCGCGCCAACCGCCAGCCTGAAAGCCCCGTTGAATGCCCCCTCAAACGCAACGGCGAACGCCCCAAGCGAGTTGGCGGGAGGATCGTTATCAGGCGCGGCGGTTCCATTTGCCGCGGCAGCCGGAGCGGAGGTCGAGGTGATCAGCGGCGGAATCGTCATCGTCACGGAGCCGGCAGCGGGGTTCTCCGTATCGACATATTTCGTCCGCGACAGGGTGATGGTGACGGCCAGCGAGAAGATCGATTCCTTCGGGAGATCGGCATCCGCTATCGGGAACGCCAGCGATGTGGTGATAATCCCGCCACTCACCCCGCCGTTCATCACGCCGCGCAGCTCCGCGCGAATCTTCTCGACAAACAACGCAAGCTCCGACGCCGGCCCGGTCGCGATGGCGACTGAGCTTCCGGGCGCCAGCGTGCTGCCGAACGCCGCTGCTACGTTTGGATCGGTGATCTGATCGTAGATCAGATTGTACGCCACAAGCGCGTCGGCAGCGCGTTCCGCCGCCTGCGCGCCCGGCATGCCGATAATCCCCGAAGGATCGAAATCGATCCCGATAAGCACTCCCGCCGATGGCTCCCCGGCCACCGTGTAATGCGCTCCCACTCCGGGCCATCCAGTGATCGGAAGAAGGGCATCGTAATACATGATCTGCGGAACCGTCAGCGTGGCGGGGACGGACGATGGCGCCGTATTGCCATAAAGATCGAGCACCGCGAACTCCAGCGTAATCGCTGAGCCGACGCCGAGATAGCGGTTCGGCGGCGCTCCGGCAGGCCGTTTCGCGAATCGGTAGAAGGCAAGCGTCTGCTGGTAGTTCCAGAACTCCGGCTCCGGTGCCGTCAGGGCGCGCAGCCTGCGGAGATCGAACTCCTCCCTGCTCGTCGTGGGATCGGCCGGGCCTGTCGGAAGCCCCCACATCGATTCATCGAACGCATCGCTCCCCACAACCCTGCACTGAACCAGGTTGAAGAGATTGTCCAGATCCGCCTGCGGGGCGGAGCCGCCGAACTTCGGGTTGTTCCGTTGCAGCGTGATGCCGATGCACCCGGCCGGAACCACCGGCTCGTAATCCATCACATCCGGCGTGGTCGCCACGTAGATGCCGTTTGCCCCGGAATCGGCCGGCGCCGCGACCACCGCGACGTTATCGAACGGACGGATCGCATTCCCCCCCGGAGGGAACTGGATAAGGATGGAGAAGGGAGCGCTCTGACCGCCGTTGAAGATGCTCTCGGAAAGATCAGCGCCATCCACCGCCTCGTAATAGAGATAGAACCCGCCCGAGTTGACGATGCTGCATTCCCAGACGAGCGTGAGAAAATCGGCGGGGGCCAAGAGCTTTGCGTAGACCGGATCGGCGGCGTTATCGGCATCGGCAAGGCTCATCAGCATCGTGGAACCCTGCGGGTTGCTCGATGTGGAGAGATTGGTTTTCACCAGCCCCACGCGGGGGCCAGTCGAGCGCGACATCATCCCGCCACCCGCCGCCGGATAGAGAAGCTCCAGCGATTGAATCCCGCTCACCGCGCCATCATCAAGCAACATTCTCAGAAGATTTCTGCTCGCCTCATCGGTCCCGCCGATCTGATAGATATGCGGCTGATAGGCGATGCTCTTCCCCTCCGCATCCGCGTTGCCGGCGGAGCGGGCCGCCACACGGCTTACAGCCAGATCGATGCGGAGTCCTGGAGCAAATGGGACCGGCGTGCTTTGATCGGAGTTGCCCGGGATAAAGCCGAGCATTGTCCCGAGCGAATCCCCCGTCACCGCCGCCATCAGAGGTCCATCCAGCGCGATAATCTGGAACGGATTCCCCGGGGCCGTATCGGGACGGCTCAGCGGGGTCAGGTTTTTCAGGGAGAAATTCTTCGCCGCCGGAAGGATCGGCGCAACGATCGTCTTTGTCGGGATATCGCCGTTCGGAGCCAGCCCGGCAAACGCCTGGAACGCGGCGCGCCCGTCGGCATCATCGATTGTGAAGAGGGGGACCAGATCGCCGGTGCCGAGCGTCAGCCATTCGGGAGGAACTCCCTCATGCCCCTTGCAGGCCAGATCGAGCGAGATGGTATAGGGATTATCATCGACGCAGATCGGGAACTGCTGGCCGGTCATCCGGTAGAGGGGCGAGAGCGAAAGCCCCGGCCACGTGGATGGATCGGATGGAATCTCCTCCGGCAGCCGCAGGCCGTTGAGCATAAAGCGGGAGACCTTGCCGGCGATCGTCCCGTAGTCGATCGCCGCCAGCGCATCGCCGATCGACAGCCCCGCGCCGCCATCGGCCGCCGACTGGATCTGCCCCTGAAGCTCGCCGGAGATAAGGTCGAAGTAATCGACGAAGAGGATCTTCGCCATCGATGCATCCTCCGGCGCGGTGGCGCGAAGGGTCGGAGCGGCATCGGGCTTCGCGAAGGCGATCGCCATCTCGTTGAAATAATCGCTCAGGCTTGCGGCATAGGAATCGGGCTTCGCGTTGTGATCCTCGAATGAAAGGCACCACGATTTCCCGCCGCACTCGCCGGCAACGTTCACAAACAGCTCGGCGAAGACCGGAAAGACCACCGCGCTCTGCGATCCGGCATCCACGTCATCGGCGGCGGCCGGAGGCTGGCTCTCCACCGTGAAGGTGAAGTACTTGGTGAGGAAATCGATTCGCTGCTGGTATGCGTCATTGACGGAGCCAGCACCGTCGCGCACGGACTGGCGCTCGGTCCGCAGCATATCGCCAAGGCTCGCGATCTCCGTGGAAGTTATCATCCCGCCATTCGGCATCGCGTCTCCCGCAACCGTCGCCAGCAGCTCCTTCGCCAGCGCGTTCACCATCAGCTCAAACGGTGATGTCCCATCAGTTTCGGTCGCAATGGTCAGCCCGGCGATAAAGCAGGGGGTTCCATCGGCATGCGAAAGCTGCGGCGTAAAGAGCAGCGGAATCGATGTGGTATCGTTCGGCGCGGCGATCGCGGAGGCGGCCAGCCCGCTCCAGAGAAGCCCGGACATGCGTTCAGCCCTGGCGGCGAGCATGCGGGAGGAGGAGCCGTTGTCGATTTCGAAACTCATGCTGATATCGGTATGGAATGAGAAGCTGATGGTGATCGAAATACGATGACCGAAAATCTTGAACCCGCCGATCTCCACGCTGATATCCACCGAGACATAGGCGTTCAACTGGATCAGCGTTTTCCTGTTTGTCTCGAACGTGGCGGTAACGCTGGCCCCCAGGCTGATGGTGACCGATGCCTTAACGATGCCGAAATCGACAACGCCCTGAAGCACGCCGGTGATGCCGAAC
>JBDSJW010000503.1:0-4349 GCA_039917235.1 Kapaibacterium sp. (SeqCode)
AGATGCGCGTAGTACTTGGCGCCGTTGCGGTCCAGATCATCGAATGGGATATAGAAGACAGGCTCCGGCTGCTTCTGCTCGCGGATATAGAGCACCTCATCCTCCACCTCATCCATAATCCGCTCCATATTATAGAAGAGATTATAGTAGGTGGTGAAATTGCGGGTCGGCTGGCAGGCGGCCAGCCCAAGCCCTCCAAGGAGGAGGAGAAATCCGGAATATGAAATGCGACGAAGGTTCATAGAGGGTCAAGTTAGCCGGACCGAGCCGGTTCGTCAAGGGCTATCCTTCTGGAGCTGTGATTGAGCCGGTACGGGCTGATGTCCGGAACGGGTGGACCGCAGGGGGGACGATCAAGCGATCGCGATATTAGCCATCGGCACGCGAGCCGCTTCCACGGAAGTATAGACGCGCCCATCCCCGCATCGAAACATGGTTCAACAACGAAAAGATCATCCGCTGATCAGCACCCCAAGCTCCTCGCGCCTGCGACGCAGTTCAATAAACCGGTTCAGCGTCTCCATCCGCTTCTCATCGGTCAGCTCGGGGTCCAGCAGCGTATCCTGGATCGACCGGCTTTCGCGATCGATGCTCTCCTGCTCAATCCTGATAAGACAGTCGCGGGCGATCTTCCAGGGGTTGGGCTCCACGATCTCCGGGTCGCTCTTGACCCAGTAGTCGGAGATCGATTCCCGTTCGATCGCCAGGAGGGTGATCAGATCGCGGAGTTCCGGCGCCAGATCCTCCATCACCAGCTCATCGAGCGTAAAGGAGCGCTGGTTGACATAATGCCCAAGCACCAGCCCCACCAGCTCCCGCGTCAGCGGATGGGCGAAATCATCGGGATCGATGCGGGCAAAGACATGCTCCAGCAACTGCGGATCGCCATGAAGCAGCACATTGAGCAGGCCGATCTCCGCCGATGGCAGGGCATCCCTTGTCACCGGCTTTGCCGCGACCGGCTTCACGATTCTGGTGAAGGGAATCGGCTCCCCCATCGGCGCGGGCTCCGCCGGTGCCGAAATAGCGGCAATATCATCCTCGGCGACCGGCTCCGGAACCGGCGGCGTGGCGGACTTCGGCAGCAGCTCGCGACGGCGACGGCTGCCGGCCTTTTCGCCAAGGGCGCGCTCCACCTCCTGCGCCATCATCGCTTCCGGCAGATGGTAATCGGCGGCCAGCTTCTGGATATAGAGCTCCCGCTTCAGCGCGTCAGGGATCAGGGAGATGGTTGCCACGATCGACCTGATCGACTCGGTCTGCCTGTCCGGCGCGTCGAAATCCCCCGCGTTCTTCATCCGGCGCGCCAGGAACTCCAGAAACGATGTGCTCTCGCCGATCCTCCGCTCAAACTCCTTCTGCCCGAACTTCTGCACGAACGTATCGGGGTCCTCACCATCCGGCAGCCGGAGCACGGAGACATCGATCCCCTTCCGCAGCAGCACGTCGATTCCCCGTTCGGTGGCGTTCTGTCCGGCCAGATCGCTGTCGAACACCAGCACCACGCGGGTGCAGTAGCGGCTGATAAGATCCGCGTGTTCCGTGGCAATGGCGGTGCCGCACGTTGCGATGGCGGTGTTGATCCCCGACTGATGGAGGGAGATCACATCGATATAACCTTCAACCAGCAGCGCCATGCCCGACTTGCGGATCGCGTCCTTGGCCTGGAACAGCCCGTAGAGAACGCGGCTTTTCTGGTAGATCGGCGATTCGGAGGAGTTGATATACTTCGGCTGATCCGGGTCCTCCTTCATCCGCCGCGCGCCGAATCCGACCACGCGACCGGTGGTGGTGAAGATCGGGAACATCGCGCGGCCGCGGAACCTGTCGTACCAGCCGGAACGCCCCTCCCGCTTGATCACCAGCCCGGCCCGCTCCAGCTCCTGCGGAGAATATCCCCCCTGCGTCAGCCGGTTCAGCAGTTGTTCCCAGTCATCCGGCGAGTAGCCAAGGCTGAAGCGGGTGATGGTTTCATCGGTCAGGCCGCGCTTTCTGAAGTATGCCTGCGCCGCAAGGCCGGTATCCGAGCGGAGCGTCTGAAGATAGAAATCGGAGGCATCGCGGACGGCGGCGGCAAGACGTTCGTTATCGCTGTACTGCTGGCGGTCCTTGGTGTCCTCCGGGATCTCGATCCCCAGCGCCTGCGCCAGGCTCCTGACGGTCTCCGGGAAGGTCCAGCCGTTCAGCTCCATCAGAAAGGTGAAGACATTCCCCCCCTTTCCGCACGCAAAGCATTTGAAAATCCCCCGCTGCGGCTCCACATGGAAGGATGGCTTCTTGTCGTCGTGGAACGGACAAAGCCCCAGCCAGTTCTTGCCGGTACGACGGAGGCGGACATAGTCGGAGATCACATCGACGATGTTCGCCTCGTTCTTTACCCGGTCAACTATCTCTTCTGGAATCGCGGCCACTGAACCTTACCCGATGTTAACTGATGCGGAAATCACATTCTCCCGACGACGACGGAGGCTGACGATTGGATTTGGATACACCGCGATTGGTGGGGACGGTTGAAACGTCCCCCGACAACGTTGTCCGCTACCGGAAGCGAAGCGCCCTGACCGGACGGACCAGCGCGGCGATAAGCGCCGGAATAACCGTAAAAACCACCGACATGATAAGGGAGAGCGATATCACCAGAAGGTAGTGCCAGTAGGTAAGCGCCACCGGCACCGCGTCGATGAAATAGATGTCGGCGTCCAGCTTCAGCGGCTTGTAGTACATCTGGATCAGCGTAAACGCCAGCGAAAGTATCACCCCAAGCATCGTCCCAACCCCGCCTATCAGCAACCCCTGCCCCACAAATATCTTCATGATGCCGGTGGGGCGCGCCCCAAGCGTTGAAAGGACGCCGATCGACTCGGTCTTCTCCAGCACCACCATCAGCAGCGTGGAGGCGATGTTGAAGACGGCGACGATGATGATCAGCCCAAGGACGATCGGGATCGGCTCGCGCTGGAGATCGAGCCAGGCGAAGACCTGCTCGAAGATATCGAAGAGCGTCCGGGGATAGTGGGGGAACCCGAGCGCCGTATCGAGCTTGCGCGCCACCTCGTTGGCCTTGTTGATATCCTTTACCAGGATATCGTAGCCGGAAACCTGATCGGGCGGATACTCGAACAGATGTTGCGCCTGGTCCAGCGATGTATATGTATAGACATCATCATACTCCGCCATCCCGGTCCGGTAAATCCCGCCGATCACAAACTGCTGGATCGTTGGAGGATTATCGGGGGAGGGAACGCCGTTCGGGGCGAAGATCACGACGGTATCCCCCATCTTCACTTTCAGCTTCTGCGTCAGCCGCTCGCCGAGAAGAAGCCGGCCAAGCTGCGCGCTGTCCAGCCGTGGAAACGAAAACGTCCCGGCCACCATCCGGTCGCGAATGGAGGAGACATCGACGCTCGGGATGATCCCCTTCAGCACCACCCCCTCCAGCCCCGAGCCGGAGCGGATGATCGCCTCGCGGGAGACGAACGGGCTTATCCTTGTCACCTCCGGCACCCTCCCCGGCAGCGTGGCAACGGTGTTCTGATAGTTCCGAATCGGCCTGTTGCCGAACGATGACACCTCGATATGCCCCACGAACGCCACCATGTTGGAGCGAAGCGTCTGATCGAACCCATCCAGAATGGCGAGCGATACCAGCAGCGCCGTAACGCCGAACATCACCCCCAGAACCGAGATGGCGGTGATAAAGCTGATAAACCGGTTCCGGCGGGAGGGGGCCAGATAGCGCCGGGCAATCAGGAATGTATAGGATGAGAATGGAGAGGGAAAGCGCATAGAAATCGCAAGGAGAACCGGACGGGCCGGCGGCCAGGAACCGGATCAGCCACTCGAACAGTGCGTTTGACGGAACGCCCGGGAACCGCGACGATCCACGGGCAAAAAAAATCCGCGACGAATTCCGAGCGCCGACACCGGCAAATCGGGCGCTGAAACCCGGAAGATATCCAATGGGAGGGATGATCGCGCAGAGATACAATGTTAACCTTTTGTAGCGGGATTGACGATCAATTCCATCAAACCCTTACGATTTCCTATCTTTGCTTGTTTATGAGCGTCATCTCAAATGAAATCTTAGGAGCAGTACACTTCCATGGCTGAACTACAGCAGAAAAAAGGTCTTGAGGATATAATAGCCGGTGAATCGGCCATCAGTTTCATCGATGGAATCGAGGGCCGGCTCATCTATCGCGGCTACGATATCCACGATCTGGTGAACGGGAGCTTCGAGGAGGTCAGCTACCTCCTGCTGAACGGAGATCTTCCCACGCGGGAGCAGCTCGATGAGTTCATCGGCCAGCTCCGTGCCGAGTCCCATCTCCCGCGCGAGATCATGGCTC
>JBDSJW010000504.1:0-3796 GCA_039917235.1 Kapaibacterium sp. (SeqCode)
CCACGCTCGGAAAACATATTCTGGCCGATGGCTTCGATATCGTCCTCGATCTCGAAAAAAGCCAGGGAGCCTATCTCTACGATGCCATCACCGGCAAACGCTATCTCGATTACTTCACCTTCTTCGCCTCCAACCCGATCGGGATGAACCATCCGAAGGTTGCAACGGCGGAGTTTATCAATAAGATCGGCCATATCGCCCTCCACAAACCATCCAGCTCGGATATCTATACGGTGGAGATGGCGGAGTTCGTGGAGACGTTCTTTCGCATAGCGGTGCCGCCCCACTTCAAGTACGGCTTCTTTATCGAGGGAGGAGCGCTCGCGGTGGAGAACGCGCTGAAGGTGGCGTTCGACTGGAAGGTGCAGAAGAATTTTCATAAGGGATATACAGAGGAACGGGGGCATCTGGTCCTCCATTTCCGCCATGCGTTCCACGGCCGCAGCGGCTACACGCTCAGCCTGACCAACACCGATCCGACAAAGACAAACTACTTCCCGAAGTTCCCGAACTGGCCCAGAATAGAGCCGGCACCGGCGGTCTATCCGCTTGAAGGGGAAAACCTCAGCCGGACGATCGCCGCCGAGAAGGAATCGCTCGCGGCGGTGCGCCAGGCGTTTATCGACAACCCCGATGATATCGCATGCGTGATCATCGAGCCGATTCAGGGGGAAGGTGGCGATAACCATTTCCGCCCGGAATTCCTCCAGGGCCTCCGCGATATCTGCGACCAGCAGGAAGCACTCCTGATCTTCGATGAGGTGCAAACCGGCATCGGGCTGACCGGCGAGATGTGGGCGCACCAGGCCATCGGCGTTACGCCCGATATCATCTCCTTCGGCAAGAAGACCCAAGTCTGCGGCATTCTGGTCACCGACCGGATCGACGATATCCCGAACAATGTCTTCCACAAGTCCAGCCGTATCAACTCCACATGGGGGGGCAACCTGGTCGATATGGTCCGCTTCCAGCGGTTCCTTGAGGTGATCGACGAGGAGAATCTGGTGGCGAATTCCCGCGAGGTGGGCGCCTATCTCCTTGGGCGACTCCAGGCTCTGGCGAACGACTGCCCGAAGTTTATCTCCAACCCGCGCGGCCGCGGCCTGATGTGCGCCATCGATATCGCGACGGCGCAGGAGCGCGACCTCTTCCGGCAGAAATGCTACGATAAGGGGCTGATGATCCTCGGCGCGGGAGATCGCTCCATCCGCTTCCGTCCCCCTCTCAACCTTACCCGCGAGCAGGTGGATGAGGGCTTCGCGATCTTCCACGCGGCGATCGACGAGATTCAAAAGGGCTGCTGATTGGAAGAATCGATTGATGATGATAACGCGCCACGGCCGGCTTCACCGACCATGGCGCGTTTCGTTGATAGGCGACTGCACGGCCAAGCATTGCGGTTCTCCACAACCTAATACCAATCGATCAATCCTCCTGAGTCATACAATCCGTAGATTGCACGATGTCAATGAACCGCCACGGGATCGCCGGTCCCGTCGGTTCCTCTCCTTTCCGGTCGTATCAACCAGTTCCCGCAACCCGCACGTCGCATGCGTCGCTTCTCGTTTGTCGGTACAATCCTCGTCGCGCTGACGCTTATCGTCGGCTTCTCATGGCTCGGCCTGAAACTGATAGGCAGGTCGTTTGTAAGCGATGGCGAACATAAGGATGAGGTGGAAGGGCTCGCGGCAAAGGCCACGATCACCCGCGATCAGTACGGCGTCCCCTATATCAACGCGGAGAGCGAGAACGACGCCTACGCCGCGATCGGCTACGCCCACGCGCAGGACAGGCTCTGGCAGATGGACGTGATCCGTCGCGCCGGGGAGGGCCGCCTTTCAGAGATCTTCGGCACGGCGACGATCGGCAACGACGCATTTCTGAGAACCATCGGGTTCAAGCGGGTGGCGCAACAGATTCTGAAGGAGATGCCGAAGAAGACGCGCGACGCGCTCGATGCCTACTGCCGCGGAGTCAACGCCTACATAGAATCGCACAAGGGGCGCTATCCGATGGAGTTCGACGCGCTGGGCTATGTGCCGGAGCCGTGGAAGCCGGAGCACTCCGTGATGATCACCCGTCTCCTGGCCTGGGAGCTGAACACATCGGTCTGGACCGATGTGGTGTTCGCCGATATCCAGCAGAAGGTGGACTCGCTGAAGTTCGCGGAGATCCTGCCGTACTATCCATCGGACGGCCCCACGCTGATCCCCGGCGGACAGAAGCCGGAGCCGCTGCTGGAACATCTCCGCAACCCCCTCCCCCCGCTTTCCGACAGCACGAAACAGGATTCCGCCCACGTCCGCCCCGATACCAGCGCCGGCCCTCTTTCCGATGTGATCTTCATGGAGCAGGAGATGCGCGAACAGCTCGGCATCAACGGCTCGCATATCGGCTCCAACGCCTGGGCAATCGCCGGCAGCAGGACCATCGGCGGCCGCGCGATGCTGGCGAACGATCCGCATCTGGCGCACAGCGCGCCAAGCCGATGGTATCAGACGGTGATGATCTACAACGGCAACCGCGTGGGGGGCGTGACGATTCCGGGGGCGCCGTTCGTGGTGATTGGACGGAACAATGACGTGGCGTGGGGGATCACCTCACTGATGGCGGACGAGACCGATTTCTTCACCGAGAAGCTGGATAGCCTGAAGAAGAACACCGCGCTCTACGATGATAAATGGGAAAAGCTGACGCTGCTTCGCGATACCATTACCGTGAAGGATTCCGCGTCGGTGCCGATCGTGATCAGAATCGGTCGGCATGGCCCGCTCATCTCCGATGTCCATCCGTTTGCCCTCCCCGCCCCCCGGAAGAATGGCAAGGCCCCTGCCGATACCTCGGTCCTGGCCCGCTCCCCGATAGCAATGCGCTGGCGCGGCAACGATGTATCGCAGGAACTGGCGGCGTGGCAGGGGATGAACAACGCCCACAACCTCCAGGAGTTCACCGCGGCCACGCGACTTGGCGGCGTCCCCTCCCTCTGCTTTATCTATGCCGATAAGGGGGGGACAATCGCATCGATTCCCGTGGCCCGCATCCCCGTGCGTGAGATGACGAGGATGAACCTTCCAAATCCCGGCTGGGACAGCCGCTACAACTGGAAGGGAACCATCCCGATGGAGAAGCTCCCCCCCCTCGTCAACCCGACCGACGGCTACGTGGCGAGCGCCAACAACAAGATCTCCAACAATCTCCCGTTCGCCACCGGCGATCTCTGGGAGGATCCATCCCGATCGATCCGGGAGGAGGAGTTGTTGAAGGAGGGGAACAACTTCGGCATCATGGACTTTGTGCAGATGCAGGGGGATGTTGCCTCGCCCCATATGCGCTACATGGCGGAATTCCTGATCCGCGCTTTCCCGGACAGCCTGAAACAGGGCTCCGCCGTGCGCGAATCGCTCCGCCGGCTGAGGAGCTGGGACGGCTCGATGATGGTGGATCTGCCGGAGGCGGCGATCATGGCGCAATGGCTCCAGACGACGATCGAGATGACCTATCGCGATGAGCTTGGCCCGACCCTCTACGAGCATTACGTCCATACCGCCCTCCTCCCGCTGAAGGCCCTCCGCTATCATATGATGATCGATAGCCGCTGGTTTGATGACGTCTCCACACCGAACCGGCAGGAGACGCGCGACGACATCATCCGCAAGGCGCTCGGCCGGGCACTCGATTCGCTCCACGCGCGATTCGGTGTGTGGGAGATCGCCAAATGGCGCTATGGCGCCATGCATACCGTCACGTTCCCCCACCTCTTTCAGAAGAACGAGAAGCTCCGCAGCATCGTCAACAT
>JBDSJW010000505.1:0-5754 GCA_039917235.1 Kapaibacterium sp. (SeqCode)
GCGCGTCAGCGTGGTAACGCTCGGCTGCTCGAAGAATACCGTGGATTCCGAGGCGCTGATGGGGCTTCTCCGGAAGAACAACATCCAGCTTGCCGAGGAGGCGGACGGGGCCGACGCGGTGATCATCAACACCTGCGGCTTTATCGATGTTGCCAAGGAGGAATCGGTCAACGCAATCCTGGCCGCCGCGGCGATGAAGCGCGAGGGGAGAATCGGCCAGCTTTACGTGGCCGGCTGCCTCTCGCAACGCTACATGAACGATCTTGAGGAGGAGATCCCGGAGGTGGACGCGTACTTCGGGGTGACCGATTTCGGCAACATCCTGAAGACGATCAACCCGAACCTGAAGCACGATCTTATCAGCGAGCGGTTTGTACCGGAGGGCTCCAAATCAGCCTATATCAAGATCTCCGAGGGGTGTGATAACCCCTGCTCCTTCTGCGCCATCCCGCTGATGCGCGGCGGACATGTCTCCCGTCCGGTCGAGGATATCCTCCTGGAGGCAACCTATCTGGCGAGCGAGGGAGTGAGGGAGCTTGTGCTGGTGGCGCAGGATTCCACCTACTACGGCCTTGATCTCTACGGCGAGCGGAAGCTGGCAGGCCTGCTCGAAAAAGTGGCGCAGGTCCGCGGCATAGAATGGGTCCGGCTGATGTACGCCTACCCGGCAAAGTTCCCCCTGGATATCCTGCCGGTGATCGCGGAGCAGCCGACGATCTGCAAGTATATCGATATGCCGATCCAGCATGTCTCCGACCCCGTTCTCAAATCGATGCGCCGGGGCATTACGCGCCGCGCGATGATGGAGCTGATTGGAAAAATCCGCGCCGGCGTTCCCAACATCGCGCTCAGAACAACGCTGATCATCGGCTACCCGAACGAGGGGGAGACGGAATTCCGGGAGCTGCTCGATTTCGTGGCGGAGGCGGAGTTTGAGCGCCTTGGCGTGTTTGCCTACTCGCAGGAGGAGAACACCACGGCGTACCCGCTGGAGGACCCGATCCCGATCGAGGTAAAGCAGGAGAGAATCGAGCGGGTGATGGAGTTGCAGCGGACGATTTCCGCCCGGAAGAACGAGTCGCTGATCGGCGGGCGCGAGCGGGTGTTCGTTGAAAGCGAATCGAACGGAGAGTTCATCTGCCGGAGCTATCGCGACGCCCCAGAAGTTGACGGCGAGGTCTACGTCACCTCCCCCGTCCGCCTGCTTCCTGGAGAATTTGTGGATGTTGAGATCACCGATGCCGTTGATTATGATCTCTTCGCCGAGCTGATCCCGACCGGGCTTCTTTGATCGGGGTCGCGCATCTTCCGCCCGGAATTCCGGGCAACTCCGCTGGAATCTCCAATCACTTCAGGGATTCAACCCGGCCCGGAAATCCTCCGTGGCCGGCAGAGACAACGATCGCATGAAACGATTTTCCATCATCGTTCTCCTCGTTCTGGCCCCCCTCCTTGCGCGCTCGCAGGCGCGGGAAGCGGGGCATCCCTCATTTGACGCACTGGCATTCGCCGCGCGATCGCTTGACTCCACGCGGCTCGATCTCTATCTCACCATCCCCTACAGCGCCATCAGCTTCGAGCGGAACAACGGCATCTATGTGGCGCGCTATCAGGCGCGGATTCTGGTGGAGGGAAATGGGAGAAAATGGTACGATTCCACCTTTACCCGGACGCTGAAAACGCCGTCGTACGGCGCAACGATCGGTCGCGAGCCATCCTACGAGTTCTATCAACGCCAGGTGATCCTTCCCGCCGGGACCTATTCCGCCAGCATCGATCTGCTCGATCTCCGCACAAACATCGTGGTCCCGCTCAGGCAGAATGTGATCGCCGTCGATTACCGCGCAACGCAGCTCGGCATGAGCAGTCTGCTGCTGGTAAAGAAGATCCGGGAGGAGCGCGGAACCTACGCCATCACGCCGATGCTCTCGGAGAGCATCCGGCCGGACGACGAGGCATACTTTCTCTTCTTCGAAACCTATAACTCCACCGGCAGGGAAAAATTCAGGATCGAGGCAACGTACCGCAACGGCGGGAAGCCGGTTGGAACGCGGAGCCTGTTCGAGAAGACGATCCCCGCGGGACGCTCCCAGCAATGGGTACGGATGCCGATTTCCACGATCCCGCGCGGCATCTATACCGTTGAACTGCGGATAGCGGCGGCCGATGATACATCACGCGCCCTTGCCACATCGCAACGGACGGTGAGGATCGAGGGGAGCGGCAATGCCGTCCTGCTGAGCGAGGACGAACTGGCGGAGAAGACGGGGCAGCTCCGCTACGTGGCGATGCAGAGCGATATCGATAATATTAGAAGCGCCGCCTCCCTTACCGAACAGCAGCATCGCTACGATGAGTTCTGGTCGCGCCTTGACCCGACGCCCGGCACGGCGGAAAACGAGGCGATGGACGAATATTTCAGAAGAATCGAATATGCCGACGCGCATTACCGCAGCTACGCGCAGGGATGGCTTACCGATATGGGACGCGCCTACGTTATTTACGGCCAGCCCGATAATATCACAACCGATCCCTTTCACAGCGATGGCAAGGCGGTGGAGACATGGCAGTATTATCATCGGGGCATTAAGCTGACATTTCTCGACGAGAGCGGCTTCGGCGATTTCCGTTTCGCCACTCCCCTGCCGCCCGGAGAGAAATATCATTACGGTAATTGATGTGCGACACGGGCGGCATAAATGATTTTTTTCTGCTTGATAATCGAACCAACTGATCCGAAATTCCGGCACGTGGATAACTCCCATTCGAAAATATCGGTGCCGGCATGTATTTTATCAGCTCATGAGGTATATGGTGGTCGCGCTCACCCGGCATAAGATGAAATTCATAGCGGCGTTCCTTGGCATTCTTATTCTGACATGCGGCGGAATGGTGGCGCGCTACGCATGGCTGAAAGGGCGGCCGGATATGGCGTCGATCGCTCCGCGTGGCGGCGCTCCCTCCCCCCGATTTACGCTGGATGAGACACCGATTCTTCTCCAGACCGATGCGCGATGGAAGGATAACAGGCTCGGGGGAAGCGGCGAACGTTTCGGAGCCACCGGGTGCGCCATCTGCTGCATGAGCATGGCGATGAACCATTATAATATCGGGATACGCCCGGACAGCCTGAACGCCACATTGCAGGCGGCCTCCGGGTTTACGCATCAGGGCTGGATAAAATGGGATGCAATTACCGATATCACCGACGGAAAAATCTCCGTTGAAACGGATCTTCCGCTCACCCACGCAACGATTGACTCGGTTCTGCGCCGGGGAGTTCCCATCCTTGCAAGGGTGATGATCCGCGGCACAATCAATCACTGGGTGCTGATCATCGGCAAGGACGGCACGGAATATCTTATCAAGGACCCGCTGGGCGATGGCACGAAGCTCGATTCCCTTTCGAGCTACAACAGCAATATCTACGCTATCCGCATCGTGCGAAAAATCTGACGAAAAATTCCCCCGGAATATCCTCACGTTGCAGATAATAATCCTACGCGATCATGCCGCACGACGAACAGCAGATATCCACGCCGGAAGATTATGCCACATTCGCCCGGGAGCTTTATGCCACCAATATCATCAGCGATCCATGGATCGCCGGGCAGGAGCGGTTCAGGCTGGAGCCGGTGGTATTAAATGAATCGGTATATGCGGAACTCCGCGCTGCCGGCGAGGCGATCGGTCGCGCCTACGAGGAGCTGGCGGAGATCATCTGGAATCAGCCATCGCTCCTCGATGAATATTTCCACCTTACCCCCTGGCAGAAGCTGATGTGGCTTGCATCGCGCGGACGATGGCATGGCATCGCGCGGCTCGATCTCTTTATTCTTGCCGACGGGGCCATCCGCGTCTGCGAGATGAATTCCGACACGCCGAGCGGCGAGGCGGAAACGGTGCTGATCAACGGGATGCTTCATCCCCGCCATCCCGGGCTGACCGATCCGAACAGGTTGTTCGAGGAGCGGTTCATGGAGATGCTGATCCAGTCGCGCAACGCGGCCTCGCCGGAACGGGTGGGGACGATTCCATCGGTGGGGATACTTTATCCGACCGATCTGCCGGAGGATCTTTCGATGATCGCCATTTATCAGCAGTGGCTGGAATCGCGCGGGATGCCGTATGTGCTTGGCTCGCCGTTCAATATCCACCCGCTGGAATCGGGGGGGATAGCACTGTTCGAAATGCCGATCGACATTATGATCCGCCACTACAAAACCGACTGGTGGGGAGAGCGTTTCCCCGCCTGGAAGGATGGCGATCCTTACAACGATCCCGATCCGCTCGATATTCCCCTCCGCCTTGCCCTGGACGCCGATGCCGCCGGCACCGTCGCCATCGTCAATCCGTTTGGCGCGGTGATAACGCAGAACAAGCTGACGATGGCGTTTCTCTGGAATAATATCGAGCGCTTTTCGGCGGAATCGCGCGCGGCAATTGAGCGATATATGCCGCCGACCCATCGCCTGACCGATATCGATGCCGCCGCGTTGCCGAAGGAGGAATGGGTATTAAAATCCGATTATGGTTGCGAGGGGGACGAGGTGATCCTTGGCCGCGCCGTTACCGACGAGATCTGGGCGCAATCGCTTGCCGCCGCCATCCCGGAACGCTGGATTCTCCAGGGATATTTTGATGCCGCGCCGATTGAAGGGGATATGGTCCCGAATTACGGGCTTTATCTGATCGGAGGCGAAGCCGCCGGAATTTTCACGCGATTATCATCGAAGGCAACCGATTACACCGCGGTTGTGGCGCCAACATTTATCAGGCCGATGGAAATGGAATGATTTCGACCGATATCCCGGCAGGAAAAATCGCTACTCCCCTCCCACATCGAACTATCAAGGAACAACCGGACAGGCCCGAAAACCGCTGGAAGGCTACTCCGATTGTGCGGGGTTGGTGCATCACCATAACCGTGCGCCGCCATTGTCCCTTCATTTCTACCCTTTTACGGCAGATCGCTTTGTCTAGATTCGCAGCCATTGAGCATCCACCGGGATGATCGGTTTCCATAACAGACTGTTCAACATCGGCTGGCCGGGAATTATGACATTTTTTACGATATGATCGTTCGCAATCCGGGATTGTCCTTCACGCGGGAACCGTATTTCATGATGAGAAGCACAGCTACCAGCCGTTCGCGAGCCGAATTTCGGAGATTGGAATATGTATGATCATACCGCGCGTTCGAACACCCTCAACATCTTCACCGTCGATCTGGAGGAATGGTTCTGCTTTCGCGAGCGGGGAATTCCGAATTATGAGGAGTGGGAACGCCTTGAATCGCGCGTGGCGATAGGGACCGGAATCATTCTCAGAATTCTGGCCGAGCATGGGATCGAAGCGACATTTTTCGTGCTGGGATGGGTTGCCGAGCGGTGGCCCGATCTGATACGGGAAATAGCGGATGCCGGCCACGAAATCGCCACGCATGGTTATTCCCACGCGATGCTGACGATGATGACGCCCGATCAGTTCCGGCGCGATCTGGAGCGGGCATTAAAGGCAACCGAGCAGGCCGCCGGAACAACGATCAGGGGATTTCGCGCCCCCAGATTCTCCGTTACTCGCGATACACGCTGGGCTATCGATATTCTTCGGGAAATGGGCCTTTGCTACGATTCCTCGGTGTTTCCGTACGCCGGCCATCCCGATTATGGCATCGTGGACGCGCCGCTTGATATTTACAGCCACGACAATGGAATTATCGAGATCCCGATGAGCTGCGCCGTTGTGGCCGGG
>JBDSJW010000506.1:0-16978 GCA_039917235.1 Kapaibacterium sp. (SeqCode)
CTTCGTGATATAATACTTCATCGACGGAAGGAAAAATACATACGTAAAGTCGGCAGTTCCCACGTTCTCGAAGTTGACATCGACCGTCGCATATGTCTTTTCTTCAGTTTGAAGCTGCACCCGCTCAAGGGAGTTATAGGAGCCCTTGATGCTCCTCCCCTGAAACCCGAGAAGCGCCTCAAACCGGAGTCCCGGGCGGTTGAACGGGGCAAACGGCATATCATATGCGGCCGCGATAAGCGGATTGATCCTGAACCCCTTCTCGAAATGTCCGCACCCGGCATCAAACGCGCCGGATTGCCATACTGATGAAAAGCCCAACTCCCCCCCCACGCGGGGATATTCAGTGCGGAATTCGATCGGCGAATCCTCCCCCCCGCCATCCTGCGCGCGCAGGGAATTACCGGATGCAACGGATAGCGCAGCAAGGGAGAATGCCACGATTATGGCACGGTAAGCCGTCATATGTAGCCTGAGAGGAAATATCTGAGATAAGGAATAGCCGGGCAACCAAAGCCGGAAAGGCGGTTCCGCTCCGAATCGGCCGTTCCAGGGGCAATCAGTCGTCGATTGAGGCGCATTAGGGCCGAAGGATGACGAGAATTTACAGATATTCTCTTGTGCAACCGAGCAAATCATCCATTTTTCTTGATGCCCGCGACATTTTTCGACGCCTTAACCCTACTTAAACCATTTCGCATATGAAAAAGTTACACGCCGACGGAAAGTCGGGGACAGGGAGTGGCGCCACGGCCGACCAGGCCCTCTTTAAGGGCGCGCGAGGGGCGGCCGTAAAGATTCTGATGAGAATCGAACAGAGCGATGCCTATCTCGATAAGATGCTGGCATCCGAAATGGCCGGGGGCGACCTGAACGACATGGACCGCAGGCTCCTTAACGAGCTTGCCACCGGCGTCCTCCGCTGGCAGGGGAAGCTGGACTGGATACTTACCGGGTTCTACCATGGAGAATTCGCAAAATGCCTCCCGGTGGTCCGCAACGCGCTTCGGGTGGCACTCTATCAGATTCTCTTTCTCGATAAAATCCCCTTCTCGGCCGCCGTCAATGAATCGGTGGAAATCGTCAAGCGGCTGAAAGGTGAGCGTTCCGCCAATATCGTCAACGGCGTTCTCCGAAGCGTCATCAGGAAACTGAACGAGATCACCTATCCGGAGATGAGCGACGATCAATCCCGCTATCTCGCCATCATGCTCTCCCACCCGCAATGGATGGTCCGGCGCTGGCTTGCACGTTTCGGCCCGGAGGAAACCGAGGCGCTCCTGACAAGCAACAATCTCCGGCCAAGCATCTCCCTAAGGGTCAACCCGCTTCGCGCAACCAACCAGGAAGTGGAGGCGCATCTCCGCGGAAGAGGGCTGGCGCCGCAAAGCTCCCCCTATCTCCCGGGCATGATCACCGTGGACGGGCTGGGAGGCATCAGCGAGGATGATCTGTTCAGAAAAGGCTGGTATACGATCCAGGATACCGGCGCCGCGCTCGCCACAAAACTGGCGGAGGCAAGGCCCGGCATGCGCGTTATCGATCTCTGCGCCGCCCCCGGCGGAAAAAGCACGGCGATGGCGGAGGCGATGAACGGCGAGGGGGAGATCATCGCGGTGGACAAATATGATTCCAAGCTGAAGCTGATCGAAAACGCCGCCCGGCGCCTCGGATTCGAGGGGATCATCCATCCGACGGTCGGTGATGCCAGGACCATCCAGCTCGATCCCGCCGATATCGTCCTGGTGGATGCCCCATGCTCCGGCCTTGGAGTCCTCAGCAAAAAGCCCGACATCCGCTGGAAGCGCCAGGCCGATGACATCACCGCGCTGGCAAAACTGCAACGGGAAATCCTTGAACACGCGGTGGATATGGTGAAGCCCGGCGGACATCTTATCTACACAACCTGCACGATCGAACCGGCCGAGAATCAGGAGGTTGTGGAGATATTCCTCCGCGATCACCCGGAGTTCGAGCTGGTCCCGGCGTCCGGCGTCCTCCCGTCAACCGTGGTCGAGGATGGCTATCTCCAGACGTTCCCGCACAGACATCACATGGATGGAACGTTCGGCGCGCGGATGCGGCGGATTCCGTGAGAGGCCGGTCTAACAGACTATTGAATTGCTTCAAAGACGCAGACTGTTCAAGGACGATCAGCCGCAAGGCGGCCGAATCTGAGCGAATGATGAAGGCCAACGCCGCGGATGACCTCCTTCAACAGTCTGCGAAGGGGCGAAGCCTCCGGCCAACCGGTTCACCCATGATTTATGGAGCGCCATTTCATGGCGATCAATCGTACATTGCAAAACCCGATATCAACCGGACAATTGCCCAACTGCATATTCACGAAGTCAATGAAGATCGATATCCGCATTATCTCCCTGTTCGCCCTGGCGCTCGTGCTGTTCGGATGCGATACCAGCGAGGACCCGAATCTCCTCAACCCGCCACAACAGGATAGCGCGCGGGTCCGTGTCGTCAACCTGATTGAGAGCGAGCCGGTTGATGTGGGGTTCTACGGGATTCCGATCGTTAACGCCCTGGCTCCGTTCAGGGTTTCCGAAACGCAGAAATATCTAATCCTCACCCCCACCTCCCTGACGGTCAAGCGACCCAGCCGGAGCAAGCTGGATACCATCCCCACCCAGTCGGTGCTCGGCGCCGGGGCAAAGGTGGTCTTCTTCGTCCTGAAGAACAACGACGGCACAAGCACGGTTCTTCCGCAGGCAATAGGCAAGCTGGCGACCACCGCTCTTGTGACACGGAACGTGGCGGAAGTGGTCTTCATCAACGCGGTGCCGGACAGCCTGGGGACCAGTTATTATATCAAGAGCGGATGCCAGAGTGGCGATACTCTCTTCAACCCCACCGCGTTCGCGCAGAACCCGGCAACGCATGATACATCCGCGACCGACCTCTCCCTCTACCTCTTCAGCACCGTCGATTCCATGCCGGTGGCGTCTACCCACCTGCATACTCCGCCCGGCTCAATCACCTACCTGATTGCCGGCCGGATGGGGGGAAGCGTCCACCTCTTCGCAATGAGTGCCACCGATGATGCCCTTACCGGCATGCTTCCGGAGGCTCCCCCCGAGATGCGCACCGGCGCCACCGTGGAGCTCCTCAACGCAACGGCGGATGAGACGCCGATCTCCGCCCGCATTCAGGGAGGGTCCACGATCACCAGCACCCTCGCATCGCTGAACATATCGTCCGCGGCAACCGTGGAGGCGTGCATCGACCCTCACGGCGACTCGCTGGTGATCGATGCCGGATCAAACCAGTTCAAGACGCCGATTCGTCTGAGCGTGGGGAGTCGCGCCCTGGTGATTGCCTACGACAGCGTGCGATCGGTACGGGCGCTGACATTGAGTCGCGATCTGGCCGGCGGCGGAGGCGGGGGCGTCTATCTGCGCGGGGTGAATGTGGCCCCCGGCGTGGCGGCGGCATCCATCTCCATCGGAGCCGGAGGCGATACTTCGGTCGGCGCGGATTCGCGGCCGTTTGGCACGCTCGCCTATGGCAAGGCAAGCGGATATGTTCAATTGCCGGCCGGGAACTACCCGTTCCTTCTCTCCGATGCAAATACCGGCAAGTTCCTCAGCGGCGGCATTCAGCCCCTTGCCCCCGGCTTCTATACGCTGATCGTCGTGGACCGGCTGGGAACACCGGCGCTGATGATCGTTCGCGATGATCTCCCCGGCTCTCCCCTCTCCCCTCTCGCGGGGCCGGGCACAAGGGTGACATTCTTCAACCTGGTGCGCGGCGTCAACGCGCAGTTCACCGTGGGGACGCTCCAGCTTCCGCCGCTCTTCTATGGCTATGTCTACTCAACGGTGGCCCCCTATAACGTCTCAACAATCACTTCGAACTCAGGGCAGATTACGATCGATCCGGGAAGCGGGGGCTATTTCGTTGGGTCGGTTGGAACGGGGAGCAGCAGAAGCCTGATTGCATTCAGGACCGATACATCCACGCAGCCGGTCGGGAAGGCGTTCATCAGATTTATCAACGCCTTCCCGAATTCCCCGGCGATCGATATCCATATCGGACGGAATACCGACCCGCCGCTCGACTCAACGGCGACCTTCGGCGTGCCAACCCCGACGTATATTTTCGACGAGCGGAAATACTCGTTCTTCGTTACACCGCATGGTGACACCGCCATCCTTGCCCGCGCTGATGGCGTGCAGATCAACGCCGGACGCCATTATCTGGTGGCAATCGGTCCACGGTCGGATGGCACGGCAACCAGCATGTACGATCTTCTTGTCATGCAGGAATAATCGGCCCGTGGGGGTTTGATGATGATCGTAATCGGCGTGGCTCCGGCGGGACCGCGCCGATATCGTTTTCTTGCTCCCCGCATCCGGCCGCACAGTTATCCACTACCGGACAATCGCCAGCTTCCGCACCTCCGATTCGATCGCCGAGCCATCCGGCGCGGTGCTGGTGACGCGGTATAGATAGATTCCCGAGGGGACCTTTCTCCCCTTGTCGTCCTCGCCATTCCAGTCAACTCCTCCATCCCCTTCGCGCGCCTGCACCATTGCCACCGGCGCGCCGGACTGCGTAAAGATCCTCACCGTTGCCGCGCGCGTCAGGCCGGCAAATGTGACGCCGGCATCCTGCGATATTGAAAACGGCTGCGGATAGACGAACACGCCGGCCAGATCGGCCGCGTTGATCGTAAACCCCACGATGCTTCCGGCGCCATCAGCCACCACTCTCCCATCCGCGGAACGAACGCCCGCCACATCGATGGAATACTCCCTGCCAAGCGCGCCAAGACGATACCCGCCTCCCAGCACCAGCAGCACGCGGCTGGAGTTGCCCGGATCGCGCATCGCCGAGGCTATCGTGATATCGGGTTGCAGCCGGTATCGGGCAACGTCGATCCCCGCAAGCGAATCGATAGGGGCGCTGAAATCGATGGCGATGGTATCGGGAAAGAGCGGGGTGGCACGCGTGGCGATAAATCTCTCTCCGGGAGCTTCCTCGCTCCGCATAATTACCATTGCCGCAACCGATGTATCAGCCGGCGAGCCGTAGGCATCATGAAAGAAAGCAGTTGGACGGACGATAAGTGTATCGCCGGAAGCGGATGCCCCGAGCGTTACCACCAGCGAAGAATCATCGCCACTGACGACCGATGAAACGGCCAGCGCCGCGCCACCACCGGCCGGGGTGATATCGAACGTCCCCGCGCGATAGAGATCGGAGCGAACGTCAAAGCTCATCCTGACGCGCATGGTCCGGGGATCGGTCGAACGCGCTTCGATGATGCGGGGAAGCGGGTGCGTGTAGAGCGTCACCAGATTGCTCAGCCCACTCTCCTCAACCGGCATCGATGTATCGCGCGCGGTAACAACATAGGAGAAGAGCACGTTCGCGGGGAGCCGCCGCTTCGGCAGGCGGAAGCCGGTATCGACAAGGCTTCTCCCGCCGGTAACGGCAACGGCAACGGAATCGAAGTGAATCGTCCCATCCCCCGGCGCGAATGTGCCGCGATACAGCGTATAATAATCAGCTCCGGCGACCGCGTTCCATTCCAGATATGCCGATGAATCGCTTATCGCCCAGCCCCTCATCCCCGCCGGTGCCAGCGGCGCGCGCGCCTGGGAGCCAAGGCTGTAAAAGCTGATACGCTCGCCATCCCCCACGCCGATTTCCGGGATGGAATCCCCGTCGATATCGGCGATGATCGGGGCGTTTGTGTTCGTTTCATCGTGCCACCAGAACGGCCGCAGGGTTTTAAGCGTGGAATCCCAGGTGAAGACATAGGTATTCGGGAAGATCGATATCGCAACCTCGCTCCCCGGCCGCCGGTCAAGATCGCCGGTCGATATCCCGCTGAAGAATGGGACGGCGTTCGGGATGCGGGGGCGCACATAGGCAAACTGGCTCTGCCAGATGAGGGAGGCGTGGCCGTCATCGAAGAACTTGAAAATCCTGATGGTCCAGAAGGCCGGATCGTACTCACGACCGGCATCGTAGCCGGTTCGCGAGCGAAAGCCGACAATTGCCTCCGCCCTCCCGTCACCGTCGATATCGGTGGCGGCGACCATATCGCTTCCGGCATAACCGCTGTTGGTATCAGCCCAGACCTTCCTGAATGCCCCGTCCGGCATCCGCTCGTAGAGGAGAAAATCAGCGTCGTCATCGCCGAAGAGCACTCCCTGACGGCCGTTGCCGAAGAAATCGCCAAAGGCGCTCACCGAAACGCTGAAGTTGTTCTGCGTATCCTCCGGCGACGGCAACGTGGGGTTGGGAAGCTCGGCAATCCGCGTCAGCGATGTGCCGTTCCTCCTGGCGATGTAGTAGACAGGATCGCGATCCTGCGCCGGGTTCCGGTTGTTCGTGCGCGCAACAACCTCGTCCTTTCCATCACCATCGAAATCGTGGAAGCCGCAGGCCCAGAAATCGCTGGATGTTGTGTCGGCATAGGCAAGCTTCCCGAAGGGGCTGGCGTTCCCGGCCGGCTGCTCGTAGATCCCCCCGCGCCCGCCAGCCTGCACAAGCACCTCCATCAAGCCATCCCCGTTGCTGTCGCCAAAGCCGCGCGGCAGCCAGCTATCCCGCGTGGAATCGCGCGCGACAAACTCCTTTCCGTTGAATGAATAGAGGAACAATCGCCCATAGTCGCCATCCTCAAACCGGTTCAGCGCAAGGCATTGATGCCCATCTCCAAAGAATTGCGCCACGGCGTTAAGCGTGTAGCCGAACGGAAGATCGTACGGCTTCCGGGTAAGATTCTGATCGGTAAACGCCTCCCGCTCCCGGGTGATCGTCAGCGGCGCGGCGGGGGAGCCGACCATTGCGGTATCGCCGCTGGCGTTCTCCGCCACCACATAGGCCAGATACGGGATATCGCGCTCCATCTCATCCGATGTGATCATGATGATGTGCCGCCGCACCCATCCGGTTCTCTCCGGCTCAAGCTCCACCGGCCGGAATCGGTCATCCGGACGGTCGGCGCGCCTGATCCAGATGGTTGCGCGCGTCGGCTGGTCGCTGTTCAGGGTCATCGCCACGGCACGCTCTCCGTATCGCCAGACATTGCGGATGGAGATATCGCGGAGCGCGGGCCTGGTCTGGTTCAGAAAGAGCCGGACGCGACGCTGAGTCTCGTGCCCGTTGGTCTGCGCAAGCCGCAGCCGCAGCGTATAGATGCCGCGCGCGGCGGCATCCACATGAAGATCGCCAAGCCTATCGACAACCCTTCCCTGCTTCTGCGACGCGGTAATCGGCGTCCAGACGTCCGGGTCATCGCCGTTGCCGATATCCAGCCCCCACGTATCAAGCAGCGGCGACATCGCCGAGCCGATCACCGGCAGGCTTGTATCGCCACGAAGCCCAAGATCGGTGGCCGGCGAAAGGATCGTCACCGATGGAGGTCCCGGCATTTCCAGCGCGCGCCGCGCGTTAAGGCGTCCCGCGCCATATTTCACATCCCAGCCCGGCGTCCCTCGATCGTCCGCGCTCAGCTCAATCGCGGCGCGGACTTCATCGGGGCTCCATGTGGGATGCAGCGAAAGGAGAAGCGCCGCGGTTGCCGCCACGTAGGGGGAGGAGAAGGAGGTTCCATCGAGCCGGGCGTAGCGACCGTTGAGCGCCGTTGTATAGATTCTGGAGCCGGGAGCCGTGAGTGAAAGCTGCGAGCCGAACGTGGAGAAGGAGGTGATACCATCGCTTTCGCCGGTTGCGCCAACCGACATCACCTCAGGGAAATTCGCCGGATAGTGCGGATCGCTTCCCGACTCGTTCCCGCTCGATGTCACAACCGTCACCCCTTTCGCATAGGCATACCGGATGGCGTCGTGCAGAAGCGGCGACGCGTAGAAATCGCCGAAGCTGAGGTTGAGAACCTTCACGCCACGATCGGCCGCATAGACGATGGCGGCGGAGATATCATCATCCTCCCCGTTTCCCGTTTTGTCGAACGCCCGCACCGCCAGCACGCGAACGCCGGGGGCCAGGCCGGTTATGCCGATATGATTATTTCCCCGCGCCGCGATCACCCCGGCAACGCCCGTTCCATGCCCATGCTCATCGGCGGGCACCGGATCGCGGTCGGCCCAGTCCCCCACATTCTGCACGCTCTGCGAGACGAAATCGTAGCCGATCACATCATCGGCGTAGCCATCACCATCCTGATCGACGCCGTCGATATCGCCGGAGACGCCGTTGATGGTATCAAGGAACCACCAGGCATCGAATCTGCCGTTGTGGTTCCTGTCCTCCCGCGGGTTGATTGCCAGCGCTCCAAGCAGATCGGGATGATTGAAATCGATGCCGGTGTCCACCACCCCCACGATGATCGAGCTATCCCCCTTGGTGATGGCCCATGCCCCCTCCGCCTCCACGGTACGGAGCGCCCACTGATCGCCATAGAGAGAATCGTCGGGAGCCTGATCGATATGATAGATGGCGTTCGGAAATGCCTCCTCAATGACGGGCGATCCTTCGAGCGCGGAGACAAGGCCGGTGATATCGCCGTTGCCGCCGGAGATGACGAGATAGCGATCCAGCCGGTTGGCATCAAGCAGCGTGCGGCCGGAACCTCGCGCAAACAACGCCTCGGTGGCGGGACGGGCGCCAAATCCGGCGACCAGAGGGATAAGCGATGCATTCGCGTCCCTGACCGATATCCCCGGCTTCAACCGCACGATCACCGATGACGGCCGCCGTTGCGCGCGCGCTGTCCCCTCCCCCGCGAAAAGCATAAGGAGAACAAACGGAAGCAGCGCGATGCGGAACAGGCCCGCGGCAGAGCGAACGTGCATTGAGGAGAATGTTAATCGAAGATCCCCGGAACAGGGGAACAGTACGAAAGAGATGCGGCAACGGGCAAGGGAAAAGACGGAACGGAGACAAGCGGAAGTGGACGGGAGATGATCCGTTGGGAAGATAACCGACGTTGCATCGCTCCCCCGCCGATCAGACTACAGACCGATTCGCAGCCCGTCGGCGGCGATATCCCATGCGATCCCCTCGAACTCCGCCGGGAACCTCGGGCCGGCCGGGGGAACGTGGGTAAAGACGACATGGCGAACGCCGGCATCACGGGCCATCGTCAGCACCTTCAACGGGTCGACATGCGCCGATTCGCAGACCAGCAGTTCCGCCCCGTTCAGATGCGGCCGCAGATCCTCCTCCCCTCCGATATCCTGGCTCAGCACGATACGCCGGTCGCCATTCCGCAGCAGATACCCGAACGCCGTTAGGGGCATCGCGTAACGCTCGGCCAGCTCCCTGACCGCGGCAAGATGCGTTGTTGGAATAGTCTCCACGCACCATCCATCAGGCATCGAAAAGCCTTCAAGCGGATGGAATGTGAGCTCGAAGCCGAGCCGTTCGCGGAAACTGTAGCAGCGTGCAAGGAGCGATTCAAAGAAATCAGTGGTGCCTGGGGGGACGAAAACCCGGACCGGGTCTGTCCGTTTTGCCAGGCTCCAGGCCATGGCAAGCGCGGGGAAGCCGGTCCAGTGGTCGGCGTGCATGTGGCTGATTGCCACCGTGCTGATGCGAAGCAGATCGATCCGGTCGCGAAGCATGGCGCGGGCGCATCCCTCGCCGGCATCGAAGAGAACCATCGAGCCATCGGTAAAGGTCGCGGTCAGCGCGCTTGCCATCCTGTCACCGCCGGGAGTTCCGGCGCCCGTTCCGTGCAGCGTCAGCATCATCGGCACATCGCTCCTCTTCTACTGCACCTTCACAACGAACGTCTGGCAGTTGCAGGCGCTCGATATCACCGTTTTCCTCTTGTTCGCCTCGTCAATCGTCGTGTATGGGCCGATCACCAGCGCATACTGCTTCTTGCCGTTGATCAGCTTCGGCAGCGCGACCGCATGGATGTTGTTCCGTTTCTTCAGCTCTTCCGAACGCTCATCGGCCAGATCGCGCGTGGGATACAGCCCGACCTGGAGCGCATACCCCTTCATGCCGCTGGCAGTATATGTCTCGGTCGGCGTGACCGACGACACCTTGGCGACGGACTTGCCATCGGCGGGCTTTTTGGGATCGACCTTCTTCGGATCGGTTTTCTTCGGATCGGTTTTCTTCGGATCTACCTTCGCGTTCTTCGGGTCGGCCTTCTTTCCCTCCTCCTTCTTCTTTCCGGCCGTCGCGTCGCCCATATCCTCGGTGCTCAAACGCCAGCCGTGCGCGTTTTTCAGCGTTTCATCGGCGGTGGCGAGGAGTGGCGATCGGGGATAGTTCACGCGGAGGACATTTGCCCATGTATAGGCGGCCATGGAATCGCGCTTGTCGGCATAGCGGAGCACCAGTTGCAGCGCGGCGCGATCGGCCCACGGCCCCCCCGGCTCGATTGCAATGACCTCCTTGTAGAGGTTGAGCGCGCGATCATCAGGGGTCATCTGCCCACGCGTATAGAGCACCGCCGGAACGAACCGGGCGCTCCGCTTCAACGGCTCCAGCAGAGCATAGGCGCTATCCTTCTGCCCTGATTCAAAGATCTGGAGGATGGAGCGGGCCTGCTCCTCGTAGTTCGTCTGCGCGAACGCGCTGGTTCCGGCGAGAAGGAGTCCAAGAAGGAATCCGCCCACGACCGGGGGGAGAAAAGTATGCGATTTCATGCGATCGGTTTCGAGTAATCGAGAGGTTCACGTAATGCGCCGCACGCGCGGCATCTTGGGCTCGCAAAACGGCGGCGGCTTGACTGACAATGCGGCTATCGGGCTGATGCTGATCGATCCGCTCAGGAGGTGGCGAGAAGTTCAAGGGGAACCCACTTCTCCCGCCCCTCGGCATCGACCGGGGTGCCGAAGAGTGTGGCCGCGGTCGCCTTCCGGATCTTCATCCTGACGTACTCCCCCATCTCCTCATCGCCGCGCGGGAAGATCACCACCTTGTTCGTATCGGTGCGCCCCTTCCATTCATGCTCATCCTTCTTGCTTGGCCCATCCACCAGAACGTTTTCAATGGTCCCGACAAGCGACTGATTGTTGCGGGAGGAGATATCCCGCTGAAGATCGATGATCTCCTGAAGACGGCGCCCCTTCACTTCTTCCTCAACGGTATCCCCCATCGCCCACGCCTTGGTGTTCTCGCGCGGGGAATACTTGAACGTATAGGCGCCATCGTACTCCACCTTCTCTATCAGCCGGAGTGTCCGCTGGTGATCCTCCTCCGTCTCGGTCGGAAAGCCGGCGATGATATCGGTGGAGAGGGAGGCGCCGGGGAGCATCTCGCGAATTTTCGCAACGCGCTCCAGGTAATGCTCCGCGGTGTATGTCCGGTTCATCAGCACCAGCACGCGATTGGAGCCGGACTGCACGGGAAGATGGATGTACTTGCAGATATTCTCCCGCGATGCCATCGTCTTGATCAGCTTATCGGACATATCCTGCGGATGCGACGTGGTATAGCGGACCCTGATGCGGGGATCGACATCGGCGACGGCGGCGAGCAGATCGGCGAAATCGTGCCCGTCGGAGATATAGCTGTTGACGTTCTGCCCCAGCAACGTCACCTCGCGGAAGTTATGCGCGGCAAGATCCCGTACCTCATCGACGATCGATTCCAGCGACCGGCTTCGTTCGCGACCCCGCGTAAACGGGACCACGCAGAAGGTGCAGAACTTGTCGCAGCCGCGCATCACCGATATCCAGGCGGAGATTCCGTCGGTGCGGAGCGGGATGATGTCATCGTACGTCTCCACGCGGGAGAGCTTCACGGCCAGCCCCTTCGAGCCGAAGAGTGCCTCCCCGACAAGCTCCGGCAGCGCCCGGTACTGGTCAGGACCGACCACGACATCGACCACCGAGCCTGGCTTGAGAAGATCCTTCTTGACCCGCTCCGCCATGCAGCCGAGCACACCGACCACCAGTTTCGGCTTGCGACGCTTGTAGTAGATGATATTGGTCAGGCGGCCGTGAATGCGCTGCTCCGCGTTATCGCGGATGGAGCAGGTGTTCAGGAAGATCACATCGGCGGCGGCGATATCATCGGTCGGCTGATAGCCATCACGATTCATCACCGAGAGGACGATCTCCGAATCGGACGTGTTCATCTGGCAGCCGTAGGTCTCGATATACACTTTCTTCGTATCGGTACGGACGGGAGGTTCCAACGCTAGGGGCTTCATGGGTATCTCTGGCATTCTTGAAATCAACGTGATCATGTCTGTCTGTCGGGGTACGTTTCAAACGTACCCTACCGTCTGATCATAAGGATACGTTTGAAACGTACCCCTACGGTCCGATAAAATTATCACACAACCGGCTCAGGCACAACGCCGCGCTACAAGGCTTCCCCCGCGTCGGCTTCGTCCGTCTCGATCGTCTGGCGGGGCGGGAGCGATTTCAACAACGTGGCAAGGAACCGGGTGTTGCGTTCCAGCTCATCGAGCGTTCCGTTGTTCTTGATCACGAAATCCGCCATCTCCACTTTCTTCTCCGCCGGTATCTGGGAGTCATCGCGGCGCATCACCTCCTCGATCGATGTCCTGTCGCGTCCGGCCGCCCTCTCCAGCCGGATCTCCCGATCAGCATCGACCACGACGATATAATCGAACCGCCCCTCGCCGCCGCTTTCGAAGATCAGCGCCGCCTCGCACGCCACCACTTTGAATCCCTCCTCCACAAGCGCGCTGGCGCGGCGCCCCTGTTCGGCGATGGTGCGGGGATGGACGATGGAATTCATCAGCTCCAGCTTCCGGCGATCGCTGAAGATCTGCGATGCCAGATGGCTCCGATTCAGCACGCCGTCCGTATACGTGGCATCGCCGAACGCATCGCGCAGCTCCGCCATCATCTCAGGATTGCTTACCATCAGCTCCTTGGCGATCTGATCGGACCGGAGCACCGGAATCCCGCACTCCTCAAACACCCTGGCCGCCGATGACTTCCCGGAACCGATGGAACCTGTAAGGCCGACGAGAATGTAGGTATCGGAAGACATAAGCATGCTCTGAATCGATGAAGCGGAATTCCGCGACCGGGATGAACCGCCGGGACAATCCATTAATATAGGCAAACGGCGACCGGCGTGGTTTTGATAGGGCGCGGACCGGCCCACTGATACGCTTTTACATAAAAAATTCCCTCCCACCGGAAGCCATCCCCTTGCCCGAAGAAGCGCAACTCGCTATGTTTGTCCCAACTCGGACCAATTTGGTCGGAGTTAAATCGTTCCTCTCTCGGTTGAACAATGAAGCGGGTGTAGGCAAAAGATGTTACGGCTGTCGAAAAAGATCGAATACGGGTTGATCGCGCTGCGGCACCTGGCCCTCCTGCCGGAGGGAGAATCGACGACGGCCAGGGAGATCGCCGAGGAATACTGTCTGCCGGCGGAGCTGTGCGCCAAGACCCTTTCGCAGCTTTCCAGGGCCGGACTTGCGCTGGCGACCGAGGGGATGCGGGGGGGCTATTCGATCGGCAGGGCGGCGGCGGCGATTTCGATTCAGGATGTGATCACGGCGATCGAAGGGGATCAGGCGCTTGTGGAGTGCATCGAGAACGGCACCTGCGCGCTGCATGATATCTGCACCATCAAGGACCCCCTCCGCCGTCTTCAGGCGCGGATCACCTCGACCTTCACGCAGATGACGCTCGAAGAGATGATCTAGACGAAGCTGATGATCAACAGAGAATTATCAATCTCGGAACAGATAGAGCAAGCATTATGAAGATCCCTATTTATCTCGACAACAACGCGACAACGCCGATGGACCCGCGTGTCCTTGAGGCGATGCTCCCCTACTTCACCGACATTTTCGGCAACGCCGCAAGCCGCAACCATGAGTTCGGCTGGGAGGCGGAGGCCGCCGTCGAGAACGCCCGGGAGACCATCGCCAAGGCAATCGGCGCGGACCCGAAGGAGATCGTCTTTACGTCAGGGGCCACCGAGTCCGACAATCTCGCCATCAAGGGCGTTGCCCATATGTATCGCCCGAAGGGGGACCACATCATCACCGTGACCACGGAACACAAGGCCGTGATCGACACCTGCAAGGCGCTGGAGCGCGACGGGTTCCGGGTGACCTATCTGCCGGTGGACAAGGAGGGCTTTGTTGAGCTGGACCGCCTGCGCGAGGCGATCACCGACAAGACGATCCTGGTCTCAGTGATGCACGGCAACAACGAGATCGGAACGCTTCAGGATATCAAGTCGATCGGCGCCATCTGCCGCGAACACGGCGTCCTGTTCCATACCGACGCCACGCAGACGATCGGCAAGGTGCCGTTCAACGTGGAGGAGATGAATGTGGATCTGGCCTCGTTCACCGGACACAAGATGTACGGCCCGAAAGGGTGCGGAGCGCTCTACGTGCGGAAGCGGAAGCCGCGCGTCCGCCTGGTAGCTCAGATGGATGGCGGCGGCCACGAGCGCGGCATGCGTTCCGGCACGCTGAATGTCCCCGGAATCGTCGGATTCGGCAAGGCGCTTGAGCTTGCGATGGCGGAGATGGAGCAGGATATCGCCCATGCGCGGACCCTGCGCGACAAGCTCTGGGTAAAGCTGAAGGAATCGCTTGATGAGCTCTATATCAACGGCCCCGATCCGCTGGAGAAGAACGAGCAGCGCCTTCCGGGAAACCTGAACGTCTCCTTCGCCTATGTCGAGGGGGAGGCGATGATGATGGGGATCAGGGATATCGCGGTCTCCTCCGGCTCCGCCTGCACTTCCGCCTCGCTTGAACCGAGCTACATCCTGAAGGCGCTCGGCGTCGGCGAGGATCTGGCTCATACATCGATCCGCTTCGGCATCGGCCGGTTTACGACCGAGGAGGAGATCGACTACACGCTGAACCAGGTGATCGAGGCTGTCAACAAGCTACGCGAGATGTCGCCGCTGTACGAAATGGCGAAGCTGGGAATCGACCTGAAGAGCGTCGAGTGGGCGCATCACTAGAAACGCATGCTGGAAATGGTGGATAGCGGAGATCGTGGTATACTTCCCCCCTCCTCTATCCTCCCTGATCCGGCATCAGCCGGCGCACAACCCTGGCGCGTGTCGGAATCATCGGCGGCAATTCTAACCTAACCAGAACAGGATCCATGGAACATCTGGATGTCAGGACGGTCAAGAAGGACCCGAAGCCGTTTCTCGACTTTATGAAGTCGAACCGGTATGAGTTCTATCACAAGTCGAACATTTTCTTCCGGGACTTTCAGTACGGGCTCTGGAGATATCTGAAGGAAAGCCAGACCAAGGTCTCGTATGCGGATATGGAGAAGGTTACCAAGGAAGTGATTGATGCGTGGGAGAACAGAGGGCTTGTAAAGCGGATCAACCGCCAGACATTCGAGCTGAACATGCCGGAATATTACGCCGGCGAGTTCTACGTGGAGCCGGTGCAGGAGGCCCCGAAACCGAAACCCGCGGCAGCCGCCCCCACCGCAAAGGCACCGGCAGCTCCGGCAGCGTCAGCCGCCGCGAAACCCGCGGCCGCCGCATCCGGCGCCGCTCCGAAGCTTCATGTCCCTCCCGGAACCGACCCGGAAAAGGCCGCGAAGATCGCCGAATTGCAGGCCAAAATGGCCACGGCAAAGGCAAAACGCGAAGCTGAGGGGGGCTAGAACAATGGCCGATATTCTGAATAACGACGAGACGATGGGGGGCAACCAGTGGCATGGTGATAAGCCCGATCCCGGCACGCGCGCTCCGGCGGCGGGAACCCCACCGGCAGCCGGACAGATCTCCCCCGCCGAGAAGGCGGAACCGGCCGGAGTTCCCGTTGAGGAACAGCGCCATAATGCCGACCCGAACGCGCCGCAGACGACCGTGGTTCCCCCCGGCGAAACCGAGCTTCCGGAATCGCTGACCGGAGGGGTGGCGGCGTCATCGCTTCAGGATGCTCCCGATCTGGGAACAGACGAGGCACGGATTCGCGCCCAGGTCCCGTATGGCACTCCCCCGCCGGATGCCGGTGAGGGAAGCTCCAGCCAGGAGAACGACCCGAATATCCTTCCGAAAGAATAATAATGACGCTGGCGGCCAAGCGTTTACCGCTCGCCATTCGTCTATGCAGAAGATAGTGACTCCTCACATGCGTGGGGATGAACCGAACAACAGAGTGATTCACTCAGAGGAGAATCGTAGCAATGGCATACTCAGAAAAGGTCATCGACCATTATAATAACCCGCGCAACGTGGGCACGCTTGATCCGAACGACAGCACTGTCGGCACGGGCCTGGTCGGCGCGCCGGAGTGCGGCGACGTGATGCGCCTTCAGTTGAAGATCAACCCGGAGACCGGGGTGATCGAGGACGCGAAGTTCAAGACGTTCGGCTGTGGCTCGGCGATCGCGTCATCGAGCTATGCCACGGAACTTATCAAGGGGAAGAACGTGGAGGAGGCAGCCGCGATTAAGAACACGCAGATCGTTGCCGACCTGAACCTTCCGCCGGTGAAGATCCACTGCTCGGTGCTGGCCGAGGACGCCATCAAGGCGGCAATCGAGGATTACAAGAAGAAGCAGGCGCAGGTACACCCGGCCGAGGCAGTGGCCTGAGGAATCGGGGAAACTGAACAGCTACCAAGAATTCATAACGGAAGGGCTCTGACCGGCGAGCCGGCACCCCATTCCGTTACGCCCTATAAGGAGTGAACATCATGCAGGATATAGAGATCAACGAGCCGACGACCGAAACCCAGCCGAACAGCTCCATTCTCCTCACCGAGAAGGCTGTGGCGGAGGTCATGAAGATCATGGAGCAGAACAGCATTCCCGAGACCTACGGCCTTCGCGTCGGCGTGAAGGGGGGCGGCTGTTCCGGCCTTAGCTACACACTCGGCTTCGATGCCGAGAAGCGCGATGGGGACAAGCTGATTGAGCAGGACGGCGTCAGAATGTTCATCGATGGAAAGAGCCTCTTCTACCTGATGGGGACGCAGCTCGATTTCACCGATGGCCTGAACGGACGCGGGTTCGTCTTCAACAACCCGCAGGCGGCCAAGACCTGCGGATGCGGTTCCAGCTTCGGCGTCTGATAGCGCGCGCAGCGGATG
>JBDSJW010000507.1:0-6953 GCA_039917235.1 Kapaibacterium sp. (SeqCode)
CGGAACCGGGAGAGGAAGACGCGATAGTGCATCTTGTAGGTCTGCTCCTCGACCAGCTTGAAAAACCCGTCGATGCCGATATACTTCCCGTAGCCATGCTGCACGATGTTCCATTCCAGCGGCGTCAGATGGGCAACCGGCTTGTCAAGGCTCAGGCCGGATTCCTTGGCGATGCTCACCATCATCCGGTAATGCTCGGCGTGTTTCGGCGTGGAGAAGGCCGCGATGGCCCCGCCCCGGAGCGTCTTGGAACGGTCAGGAATCACAAGATCCATATCGATGCCGATCGACTTGCCGAACCCCTGGCACTCCGGGCAGGCGCCGAACGGGTTGTTGAAGCTGAAGAGCTTCGGCTGCGGTTCCTCGTACTTGATGCCGCAGTTGGCGCACTCGAACCGCGTGGAGAACCTGCGCCGCTCGCCGGTCTCCAGCAGATGGATGATGGCCCTCCCCTCCCCCTCCCGGAACGCCGTCTCGGCCGAGTCGGCGATGCGGGTCAGCGTTTCGGGGTCCTGCCGCACCACAAGGCGATCGACCAGCACGTAGACATCCTCCTTGGCGACTCCTTTGGGGGAGCCCTCGTTCAGATCAACGACATCGCCGGAAGCGCCGATCACCACCCTGAAAAATCCCTGCTCGCGGAGGTTGGCGAACTCCTCCTCCAGCGTCCGCTGCTCATGCGGGTGCATCGGAAAAAGGACATAGAGGCGGGTGCCGTCGGGGAGATCCCGAACCGATTCCTGCACGGTGCGCGGCGTATCCTTTGCGACCGGCTGATTGCAGACCTTGCAGAACGTCCTGCCGATCCTGGCGAAGAGGAGGCGGAGATAATCGTACACCTCCGCGGTGGTCCCAACGGTGGAGCGGGGGTTCTTGGTAACGGTCTTCTGCTCGATGGCGATGGCCGGAGCCAGCCCGGTAATGCTCTCCACGTCCGGCTTCGCCATGCGGGCCAGAAACTGGCGTGCGTAGGCCGAAAGCGATTCCACGTACCGCCGCTGCCCCTCGGCATAAATAGTATCGAACGCCAGCGATGATTTGCCCGAACCGGAAAGGCCGCTCACCACGATCATCCGGTTGCGCGGAAGCTCCAGCGAGATATGCTTCAGGTTATGAACCGATGCCCCACGAATCGAGAGGGTATTCCGCGGATGCGGCGTAACGGCGACGGCGGACATCGGCAGATCCTGGTGTACCGCGTGCGGGTGATGCCCCGGCGGATTCACCGCTCTCGATGATGCCGACCGCACCGCCTGCACGGTTTCAGCGGCGGCAACCGTCATCGGTCGCTTCTTGCCGCCGGCCGGCTTGGCCTTTGTTCCGGGCGCCGCCTTGGTTCTGACCGGCGCGGGTGCCTTGGTTCCGGTTCCCTTCGGGGATTTCTTCGATTTATTATTCAATGTCCCGTCCAGCTAATGTTGCGCGTAGCAGACTGTTGAACTACTTCAGATGCTCAGACTGTTCAAGGACGAACAGCCGCACGGCGGCCGAATCTGAGCGAATGATGAAGGCCAACGCAGGGGATGACGTCCTTCAACAGTCGGTTAGGTCCGTATGCCGGCGTTCGACCATGCTCGATATGTTCGGATGATATCGGCAGGGGATGATGGGGCCGGTAGCCACTTCAAGCGTTCGTGGAAAACTCCGTAATGTACGGCTAGATGAGGGAAATAACATCGAGTGACAAACACTGTAACCGGCGGCGGCGAGATCGCCAAAATTGCAAATGATTTGCAATTTTAACTTTGGATAGCGCCGCGCCGTGCGTAGATTGCGCTGGTGAATATCCCATTATCCAGATCGCGCGGCATTCTCTCGGTGGTTCTTGCCATCGCGTACCTGCTGATGTCGATGGCCGGTGCAACGCACGAGCTATCGCACATGGGCGGCCGGCAGGCGGGTAATTCCGTTGTCGCGGCGGCGTGGCATCAGGGTATGATCTCTCCGGCATCCGCCTCTTCGGGGCATACGCTCCCGGCGGAGAGCAAGGGGGATTTCTGTTTCTTCTGCTCGTTCGGCCCCAGTGTTCTGCTGGCGTTTGCAATCGCCATCATCTTCTCGCTCCGCGTCTTTGTCACCTCCCACGTGGCAATCCATATACGCCATTGCGTATCGCGGCCAATCCTCTCGGTAATCTCGCTTCGCGCACCTCCCGCTCTCGCCTGAACCCACCATTTCCAGCGTTCATCCCGCTTATTCGGCGGATGCAGTGGCATGCCCGCGCGTCCGGCTGACCGCTATCCGTTCATCTATCTCAGCCGCCCGGCATCATCCGTGGCGGGGAGGATCGTTCCATATTCTCTCTCTCCTCTTCATACCGATGAGCAACGCAACGCATACTCATGGCGGCACGGCAGTGCGCGCAATCAATCATATCGTCCCTTTTCTGCTTCTCTTTCTTTCGATCATCGCAACCGCTTCCGCCGGCCCGCAGGATCCCCCCGCCACCCCGGTGAACTTCGTCGTGACGGTGTATGATAAGGATACCCGCACGCCGCTGGAGCTGGCGCGGATACTACTGCAACGGAACGGGTCGGCGGTATCGACGGTCATCACCAACACGCTCGGCCGCGCGGTCTTCCGCGATATTCAACCGGGGATGTATCTCCTCACCACGCGGCTGGTGGGCTACAATGGAACCAGCGATTTGGTGCTGATCGATTCCACGCACACCGGCGATACCATCAGCATCTCCGAGGTCAGCCGGGAGCAGATCGTCGTTACGGCGCGGAAACAGTTCCACGCCACCACCGTCGATACGCGCAACGGCAACCAGATATTCGAGGGGGAGACATATCACGCGCCGCCGGCGGCACGGATGACGCAGCTTGTGCAGCAGAATGTTGCCGGCGCGGTGCGGGCTCCCACCGGCGAAGTGCATGTGCGCGGACAGCATGGGGAATTCACCTATTACGTGGATGGCATTCCGATTCCGCTCGGCGTCTTCGGCGGGTTGAACGAAGTGGTCGATCCAAAGGTGATCGACCGGGCCACGTTCCTCACCGGCGGGTTTCCGGCGGAGTACGGCGGGCAGATGTCCTCCGTGGTGGATGTGCAGACGCACGTTCCGTCGGGACATCTTCATGCCGATATCTCCACCTACGCCGGGAGCTATCTGACCTCCGGCGATTCCCTTGGCGATCGCGTCGGGGCGTTCCGCGCGGTCAACTCGAACGGGCAGAGCCTTTCGTTGAGCGATCATATCGGCAACCTGGGCCTCTTCTTCTCCGGCTCGCGACAGGAGACCGACAGGCGGATCGATCAGCCGGTTCCCCAGCTCTTCCACGATCACGGCTTCGATTACTTTCTCTACGGCAAGGCAAACTATGTGCTGAACGAGCACGATTATCTGGCGATGAACCTGAACTACGGCATCACCCATACCGAGGTGCCGTATGATTCATCGGAGGCGATCACGCTCGACCTCCAGCATACCTATAACGGCTTCCAGACCCTCTCCTTCTTCCACAACGTCGCCGACGATGCGGATCATGAGAGCAACTTCTTCGCGGGGATCTATGCGCGCGAGGGGGGGCTTGCCTACACGCCGAACCTCGCGGATGAGCCGAAGCAGTTCCTCCGGAACGACACCACCACCGGCTACGTCGTTGCCCAGGACCGGTCGTTTACCACACTCGGCCTGCGGACGAAGTACGATGCCCGGCTTTCGCATCAGTTGGGCTATGCCGTGGGGCTGGATCTGAAGAACACCACCGGAAACGAGTCGTTCAACTTCATGGCGGCCGATGTTCCCGCGCTCCGAAACGCAAATACATTTTCGGGATCGGATATCGGCGTCTTCGCGCAGGCGGAGATTCATCCGCTGGAGTGGATGCACCTTGACCTTGGCGCCCGCTACGACCGGCACGCCGCCCCCGGTGTGCCGACCGAGACGCAGCTCAGCCCGCGCGCGAAGCTCAGCTTCATCCCCGATGAATCCAGCACCTTCTATCTCTACTACGGACGGCTTTTCATCCCGACGAACATCGAGGGGCTTCAGTCGATAGCAACGATCGTCGGCGATACGGCCACCGGGACGCTGGCGCAGCGGGAGCATCTTTACGAGGCCGCCTATGTGCGGAACTGGGAGTTCGGGTTGACCGGGAAGGTGGCGGCGTTCTACAAGGATCAGACGCCGGGGGTTGATGATGAGACGCTCGGGTCCAGCACAATCAAGGTGAATGTGAACATCGCGAAGGTCAAGGTGACGGGGTTGGAGATGGCGCTGACATACGCTCCCCCCTCTTCTCCATTCTCGGCATATCTCAACGCGGCGCTGATTCATGCGTACGGCATCGGGCCGGTGTCCGGCGGGTTCCTCGCGGCCGATTCATCCACCGTGCCGTTCGATCTGGATCATGATCAGCGGCTGTCGGTGGTGATCGGCGCAAACTATCAGCCCGACGCGTGGTTCGCGCATCTGACCGCCACATACGGCTCCGGCCTTGCCAACGGCAACAATGATTACGCGTTTACGACCGGCCTGTTCGATTTCAATCAGGGGGCGCACACCACGCCGTCATGGATACTGGATGCCGGCGCCGGATACACGTTCCAGCTTGGCGATGGACGGACGCTGGAGCCATCGCTGTACGTGACGAACGTGCTTGATCACGCCCATCCGATCAAGGGGGCATTCTTCAGCGGCGCCAGCTTCGAGGAGCGGCGGAACCTGGTGTTCAAGCTGAGCATGCATCTGTAGGGGGGGAAACCTGTTGTCGGTCCCCGGCGCCGGACATCGTGGTGGCGCCGGGGAATCGCATTACGCGGACGGATCAGGGGGATGCCCCACCGCATCGTCAACCCGCCATCATCGTATCCGCTCAGAAGTGGAACTCGGCACCGATATAGCCGCCGAAGGTGGACGGATTGATGGAATGGCCGCTGGCGTATTCGGGAAAGACAAGGAACTCATCGGCCGGCGGCGTCATTATCGAGGCAATCCACTGCCGCTCCAGACCGATGCGCACGGAATAATTCTGAATCATATAATAATCGAGCACCACATGGGCGATCGTCCCCATCGGGTTCCGCTTGGCAGAGTACATGGGGGCGGTTTCGGGATATTTCGTACCGGTGTTTCGCAACCCATCGATCGTAAAATCATTGAAGGTGACTCCGCCACCGGCGCTCAGTTCCAATCTGTTGTATTGCCACCTGTTTGGCCGGAGCAGAGGATCGTGCGGAATGATGATGATATCCCCCGTAACCGCCAGAGCGTGGCCGAAGAGCCGTTCCTCATGAATATCCTCGTGATGAACGGGCGGCTCCGGATAGAATGTGATCGATCCCCCGATCCTGATCCGATCGATAAGGCTGTACATGGCACCGAACGTCCATGGCTCCTCGACAACCCTCGTCTGCGATATAGGGCTGAACCCCTGGATGGGAGATAGATCAAGCAGTTGCGCGCGGTTATCAGCAACCAGCCCTCCCATGAATCGCGACGCTGATATGTGAAACGAGGAGAGCTTCACCCTTGCCGCAAGCTGCTCGTCGGTCGATGGCGGCTGAGCCCAGCGAAAGGTCACGGCATTTTCCTGCTCATGCAGGAACTCCCGCATTTCGGGAGGGAGAGTACGATCGAACATCACGTGCCCGCGAATGCGCCCGGCCACCGATTGAAACCTGTTGCCATCACCGGCAAGCGGAGGAGCCACGTCGAATGAGCGCGCGGTGGCCCAGACAAAGCCGGCCGCAATGGAGCCCTTGAAGAGAAATGTGGTCGGCTCATCATTCACGTTCGATGCCGTCCATGCAACAATCCCCCCCGCAGCCAGCGCGCCAATGGAGGAGTACAACGGGAATCCCGGCCAGGCGATCCCCTCGATACGAGAGAAATGGAACTCCTTCCCCCGCTCATCCAGCTTCCGCCAGTCATAGGGATCGGTTCCTTCCCATAGCACAACCGTGCTGTCGGTGGAGTAAAGGATCGCGCCGATGTGCGTCTCCCCATCACGCGTCTGCACTTCGAGCCGGTCCGCCTGCTGGAATGGGGTGCTGGGCCAGACAAGCCCGGCAAGGGAATCCCAGCGCATCTGTCGCTGCTCCCGGAATATCTCTTCCAGATTATCCAGATATGTTTCCAGTTCCCTTCTCCTCCCCGGCCCCAGGTAGATCGTGGTGTCCCCCCCCTGGCGGACGATAGCGATGCTGGCCCCTTCGCCGGCGGGAGTAACGTGGGCGGAAATAAACCCGCTGATCCCCGGAAACAACCCAAAATAGACCTGCTCCATGGAGTCGATATCGTTTCCAACACGCGTCCCGAGCGGACTCTGCGCATTGCATCGCGATCCGGCGAGAAAAGCGGCCAGACCGAAACAGATAACCAACGCGGACTGCCTGAGGCTCATAACTCGATGAAAAAATGATTGGAGATCTCGTGACTGAGTGTCACGTGCTCGCAACGTATGGCGGGAATGTCTGTCGGTGAGAGGCTGTATGCCTGGGATCGGCTGTCAAACCGATCCATAGAACGAATTTACGGCGGGCAACCTTACACCAGCACCCCGCTTGCTTCCCTTATCCGCCCCCCCGTATATTGTCCCCGTTATGAGAATACGCACGCTCCATACCAACGTCTCGCTTGCTTCCGGCGGCACCATCCGGGGGGGATCATTCCTCTCCGCGTCGGTCGTTGCCGCCCGCATGCGACGATGGAGCCATACCACCAGCAGACTCCCTTCCCGAGCGTAGAGCGCAACCGCGATTTTTCAATTTCGTCCCGGCGCATATGGTGGCACGCAACGTGTCAGTAACGCGCATATTCGGCGGCACGCGCGGTCGCCCTGGACGAACATCTTCGCCCGTCGTATCAACTACGTTCCATGATCACGGAAGCATTGCAGGAGAGAACGATGTCCATACATGAAACACCCGAACTGAAACTGGTCACGGCCGACAGCCCGCATCATCACGGAACCGATGGCGGGCATATCCCGCCGAAACAGGTC
>JBDSJW010000508.1:0-4990 GCA_039917235.1 Kapaibacterium sp. (SeqCode)
GACGCGGATTGATACGACCGCACCGGAGATATTGGAAAGGATGGGTGAAACGGTGGGAATACCGGCAAGAACCTGTAAAACGCATTCCGGCGACAAGCCCCATTCCTCTTCCGATGCGCCCAATATCCGATAGCGATCCCCCGCGCACTGTTCCGACAATTTCCCCTCGCAAATCACCAGGATGTTACATACCGGAAGGTCAAGCGTAGTATGATGGAGCGTCCGACCGAGAGGCTCGGCGAGGAGAATCAGGATACGATTATCAAGGAGCATGTATGGAAACGCCAATCGACATCAACATACTCGATCATGTGCAGATAGCCACCCCCTGCACCGCAAGCTGGGAGGAAATGGCAGGGACCGACACCACCCGCCACTGTTCGCACTGCAGCCTGAATGTCTACAACATCTCAGCAATGACGAGCGATGAGGCTGATGCGCTGATCTCCGGTGCCGAGGGACGGCTCTGCATCCGATTCTACCGCAGAAGCGACGGAACGATTCTGACGCAGGATTGCCCGGTCGGCCTGCGAGCCGTGCGGCAGCGCCTTCTCCGCTCGGTGCGGAATGTCGCCGTCACAACCGTGGCAATGCTTGGCGGAATGCTCGGCCTCGGTTTCAAACGCGCCAGCGCGCAGCCAAGTGAAATGATGGGAAGGATGGTGATGCCCGATCGTGCCCGCACCGATACAACGGTGAAGCGGGATACCATTGCCAAAAAACCGCATATCGTAAAACCACATGGCGAAAAATCCGATACAGTAACGCGCAAGCCGCAAATGTTTATGGGTGCGATAGCCAGATCACCGAAACCAACAAAGCCAGTTCCGCCGGCTCCAGTTCAGGATACCGTGGAGCGCAAGCCGCAAATGATCATGGGGGATTTGAAGATGATGGAGGTGCGAAAGCCTGTGGAACAGGTTCCGCCGGTCGCGGTTGCCGATACCGTGGCACTGCCGCTCGATAATATCCATCAGACTACCGACAGCACTCACCAGACCGGCGACAGCATTCCCGATGCGCCGGTCACCAATCCGGTGGACATCACGCCTGATCTCTCCACCAAGCCCGCGCGGATACATTAGGAATCACGCGCAAGGTTCGATGAATTTGCAATGGCAGCCCGCGCCGAATTCGGACGGGCTGTCCGCGTTTTCCACCACAGCGAAAAAAAATGCCGGAATATTTTTTCGTTTTTTCGCGATGGCTATCAGGCTGTTCAAATATTAGACAACAGTATACTTGGCGCACATGAGGCTATCTAGGGTATCCTCGACTTGTCGGCCTGAGCGGAACGCGAAGACCCGAAGGGCTGCAAAGCGCATTTCGCGGGTGAAGCAGAAAATGATGACCCGCAAATCATCACCTATCCGTCCCGGCGAGATCCTTCATTTCATTCAGGATGACAACGTTTATTCTTTTCGTTAACACGCCTATTAAAAAGTCCGTTTTATCATCCTGAGCAGCACGCGAAGAGCCAACGGCCGACGAAGCGCATTTCGCAAATTCGTACTGCGTTTACACGGATAATGTCTTGATGTTGTCGCAGACTTCAGGATGACAATTTTTACAGCACATTTAACAAAAAAAATCCGCTTTGTCATCCTGACGCGAAGCGAAGAGCCAGCGGCCGACGAAGCGCATCTCGCAAATTCGTACTGCGTTTACTGGGGTAAAATCTTGACATTACCATAGCCTTCAGGAAGGCAATGAGCGTTGTTTCTCAACATGTGTCTCACGTACATAATTACTAATATCCCCTACGCGCCCACGGAATTCCGCGCCAGCCAGAACGGGCTTTCGGGCCAGCGTTGTTCCATGCCGTAATAGCTCAGACGATGTTCGAGAAATGAATCATAAACGCCGCCAACCGCCACCGCATAGGCATTCAAAGCATCATCATCATCTCCGAAATAATTCACCAGCGCTTCTCCCCCTTTCAGCCCTGAATAGATCGCAAAAAGAATTCCCTGCGATGATAATGGATCAAACGCAAGGGCCGCGTCTCCAACGGCCAGCCAGCCATCGCCGTAACAGCGATCGAGCCGACTGCTTCTGGCATCTGTTGAACGGAGCCGACCGCTGATCCGGTAACCGTAATGATGCAGCATAGTGGAGAGATGTTCAGTTTTATCGATCGCTTCAAGAAATCCTTGCTCCTCCTTTATTCGATTCAGCCAGGGAGTATCGGCATCGGTAAAGAGCGTCACAACCCGATCGCCGCCGGGAAGAAGCGCGGTGTGAAACCATCCCTCCGCCACCGATTCAATCAGCGTCCGTGAATCCCTGTCGGCGATTTCGCCGCTCCCGTGGAACCGCGCGTGAAACGCAACAAGACGATCCTCGTATCGCCGCCCCACGCCAAGCGACGTGGCGATACGGCTTGCGCGTCCGGCCGCGTCGATCAGCCATGCACATTCTGCGGTGATATTTCCGTCGGCTCCCCGCAGATGCAGGCGCCATACGCCTTCCAGCCGTTCGGATTTGACAAGCTGCGTCTCCCCGAGCAGCTCCGCGCCTGATTCCCGCGCCATCCGCGCCAGCATCGCATCAAACTCAACTCTGTCCAGATGCCAGCCGTGGCCGTGGGGAGAGCGGATAAAATCGGTTTCATCGATCGCCGAACTTCCCCACGCCGATCTGTTTCCATGACATGGAAGATGTCCCCCCGCCAGAAACTCCTCCAGCAGATCCAGATCGCGGAGCATCGTCCTCGCTGATGAAACAAGGCTCTCCCCAACGCGAAAATCATCAGGTCGCCGCCCGTCGATCAGCAGCACGCGCTTTCCGGCGCGCGCCAGCACCCTGGCCGCCACCGAACCGGCCGGACCAGCACCGATAATGGCGATATCGTACAGCGTTCCGCTCATTATTTGCAGGATATTTTTATTTCATTTATGTCGCGTACATCCAATAACGTTGATGCGATGAATATTCACGCAATGTATTCACCGCATCGATGTATCACGTAAACCACGGCGCACATCGGCAAATGTACGATTGCAGCGAACACGACCACCAATTGAATATCCGCGCGACTTCCGTTTGGTTCTACTGAATGCAATCATTACTTTCGCGACGACTCCGCGGGCTCCCCTCGCATTCAGTAATGGACCGTTCCAGCATGGCCGCGCTCGTTCTCCGATCCGGCCCATGTCATTATACGCCATTACGCCGTGGAGCCGTCCATCGCTATCTTTTTTTACTACGCATATGAGTTACCTGAACCGACTCCGATTGCATTTCGCCGGTAGATTTCAGGCCGCGCCATCCACGGTGAACAATGATATCACCCATTACAACAACGCCACGTTCAAGCCGCAATATCAGTTGCCGGGAAATGATAACGGCTGGTGGAATCCGCGCGGCAACGCGGACTGGCGGCTGATCGGCTGCACGATCACATCCGCATCGCTCCTCGATGGAATGCCCGTCGGCCAGGATGATCCGGTGATGGGCTGCGTCGTGGCCGATTCCGATCGCGCCGTGCCGGCAAAGATGGTCGATCTTGATCCGCAGCAGCAGCTTGTCTCGGAAATCTGGGGCCTGGAGGTCCGCATCAGCGATCATCACGGCAGAACGCTTCTGAGCGGAGAATATGAGACGGCGGCATTTATCGATATCTGGGATCGCGCGACGGGAGGCGGCGGTGATATCGGCGCGGGGGCGGCATATCAGTCCATTCTTCATACGCTTCAATGGGGGGATATCAACGGCTCACCATTTCTGAAGGAGCTGAAGGACTCCGCGCGCGATGGAATTCTCTCGATAAAATTCAACGTCGATGGCTACAACATGGATATGACGTCGCCGGAGTTTACACGCGGCAGAGTGGTGGGGACAATCGGGCCGGGAAATAAAGCGGAGCCAAAGCATTTTGTGTTGGGGCGGCAGTTTATGGCGGTTGCATCACCAGGCGGAAATTTCTTTACGCCGGTCGGCGGAATAAATTTCTGTCCCGCGCTGGTCGATAAATCGATCGGCAAAGTCATTATCGATCTCGGCAATGCCCTGCCAACCGTAACGCCCGGCGGCGCCATCGTCGATTCCGGACCTCTAATGCTTGCATCGCAGACCACCGATGATAACGGCACAAATGCGTGGCTGCCGATCTGCACTATCGATTATACGGGAGATGGCTGGTATCCCCGCACCGCCGGCGTGACGGAGCTTCCGGCCGATCGGCAGCTTACGGGAACGGAGCTTGCATCGATCGCGAGTGCGCCGCTGGCAATCCTCCGCGCCCCCTCCGGCGCAATCGCAACGCCGGCGATTACCGAGCCGGCAAACGGTCTGTTTGTCCGCGCCGATCAATTTGTCTTCCGACTGAATCCCGGCGAACGGGTCGAGCCAACACTTTACGCCACGAAATTCGGCGCACCGTACATCGGCGCACATATTATCAGCGTGCTTGATTCAGGGCAGCTTCAGGGAGGCCCCGGCGAGCCGCCGGTTGCAACACCGGCCAGCGCGCTCGATTTCCCTATCGCCCTGACAACTGATTGGAACGGCACCGCCCCTCTTCCCATTCTGGGGAGCGATCCAGCCAACCCGCGCGGATATATCGACGGACAGGTCTACGGCATCCGCCCGATGCTGGAAGAGACGATTCTGCCGGGCGTGGGCTACACCTTCAACCAGTGGAATTTTATCAGCGTCCTCCTCTGGAATCATTTTCAGCCGGATGAGCCGCCGACATGGCACGGAAGCCTCCAGCCGATTTTTCAGCAGTACGCAAATCTCTATCCGGTGATGGACAGATTCCTCAACCTCGCCGATTATTCATCGGTCTGCCATCACCGCGGACTTCTCCTCCTCGCATTTTCACTCGATCCCGGGAACCCCAACTCAATGCCGGTCACGCGCGATCTGCCAATTTCAAAACGCCGCGCAATTCTCCGATGGCTGAAAGATGTCGGCCCCGACGGAAATCCTTTGCTCGGCACGCCGCCCCCGGCCGCAATGCTTGCAAGCGAAACGCCACTCACGC
>JBDSJW010000509.1:0-6768 GCA_039917235.1 Kapaibacterium sp. (SeqCode)
CGATCGCGCATTACAGGCCAAGGAAGTGCCGATGGAGGTTTTTTTTCACAAGATCGTGATGATGCGGAACAACCTCCGCGTCCTGGAGCAGAAGATCAACGCTCATACGGTGCTGACCGATGGCGAGAAGGTGGAGATGCAGCAGTATATCACCAAATGCTACGGCTCGATGACCACGTTCAATATCCTCTTCAAGCATAAGGACGGGCAGTTCGGTGAGTAACTCCGGCCGGATTTTTGATCGATGCATTCGTCCGCATGCCGCGAACTTCTTCCATGTTTTCCTCTGACCATGGCGCCGGAATTCCATCAACTTATCCACGCGGATCTGGATCATCTTCTGGAGATGATGCGCGAATATTATCTGTACGATAATCTTGTGTTCAGCCGGGAGATTGCGCGCAACGCCGCCCTGGTTCTGCTGGAGGATGAATCGCTCGGCGGGATCTGGTTGATCCGGTTGGATGGCGCGGAGGTTGGTTATGCGGTGCTTGCCTACAGTTTCAGCCTGGAGTTTCTGGCGACGTTCTGCGGGGTGCGCGGCATCCGTGCCCTGCGGCTTGAGGTGGAACGGGAGAATAAACCGGCGCAGGGATTGTATCGAAAAATCGGATTCGAGCAGCACGATCGTTATCTGATGACCAGGTGGCTGCCCTGATAGAGCCGATCAATACCTAAACCGTAAGCAAGCCATGAGCGATTCGACAATCGAGGGATATTTCAGGGAAGGATGGGAGTGCCTTGCCGGGGAGGATTACGTTGGCGCCATCAAGGTGGTTGCTTCCCATCTCAAATCGGACGATCAGGCGCGGCGCACCGAGGCAAGCAAGATCGCCGGCCTTGCGTATTTCAGCCTTGGTGAATATCCGAAAGCGTTGAAGCACCTTGCCCTGGTTGCCGAAGGGAGCAGCGATGCCGGCGACTGGTTCAACGTGCTTACCTCGGCGACGATGGCTGGGGAGATCGAGCGTGGTGAACGCGCGATGGCGATGGCGATCAAATGCCAGACCGATTCCGGCTATACGCAGCAACCGAGCATCCCCTTTATCAGGCTTTATTATACCCACGCGCTTTGCGATGTGGAGGAGTTCGAGCGCGCATTTCTCCAACTTCAGGAGCTTGCGGCGCTCTATTCATCGCTCGGGATTACCGATACTCATTTCCTCTACACGCGCGGCATTCCATTCCTTTCAAATACAATGATCGCGGCTGCGCGCGTGTTCAAGGGGCTGGGAAATGCGTTCGATTCCGCCGGCTGGCTGGAGCGTTTTGCCGAGACGCTGGATGTTGAGGGGCGCGTCTTTGTAGCGGAGGTGCGATCGGAGCTGGAGAGTCTTTGATAAACTGAAAAGCCGTTCACGGAATATCGCCCGGCCGATTTAAACGCAATGAAATCGGGGATGTGCCTGTACGAGCACATCCCCGATTTCCTTTCCGTGTATAGTATCCCGATGCCCTATATCAGCATGGAACTATAACAACACTGACGCAGCCGAATATATCAACCGTGACGGTTAAGCATACCCGAACGCCGCATGGCAGGATATAACGGACGGCGGGGCCGTTCGGAACAGCGATCGTCGCGCCGCCATCCAGCGAAGCCCATACAATACCCGGCTGTGCCGGCGGGACGCCGAACGGGCATGGAGGAGGAATCGGATAGGTGAAGGTGCCGCATGCGTTAACCGCCTGCGCGAACGTCGCTCCATTTGTCCATCTGGAGGTAACGATAATCGGAAAACAGTTCGGTGGAATCGAACAGGACGCCGTGATTGTGTATGTACACGGACACTGCGGGATCTGCGCCGATGCCCTGGACGTTGTGCCGATGCTTGCGGCGACAATCGTAAACAGGGCAACCAGCATTGCAAGAACAGTTCTTCTTGTCATGAGATTTCTCCGGATTGATCTGGTTGATTGGTACGACAATCCGGTCGCTGGAACAGTCGAAACCCGCGTGATATCCGATCTCATGTTCCGTGATATCGAAATCATTTCGGGCCGACGGCGGGGATGCCGTGAAATCCTTTCTGAATATTCATTATGTGCCGGGATAGTATACCCACTGCATACTCCGGGACCACGATGCGCGATACTGAATTCCGGCGCATTGAACATTCAGATGCGAAATTAAATACAAATTCAAGTTTGCAACAGTACATCATTGTGTACCCCGGTAATCAATTCCCTGAATCAATCCCGGGAATTGATTTCGGATGGTAACGCGCACCTTTTGTTCATGTTTTAGAGAAATTCCGGATTCCGGCGCGACGAATAAATCGTGAATGCCGTTGCCTCCATCTTCGTATCATCGCATCATGGCACCTAGAAAACGGACTATCGAGGCGATCGCAGCGCTGGCTGAGCCGGTGTTGAGCGATCAACAGCGGGGCGATTTTGACGAGGGACGATCGCTCTTCAACGCCGGGAGCTACTGGCACGCGCATGAGTCGTGGGAACGGGTATGGCTGGCGATGGGGAATGACGCTGGGGATGACGCCGAAATCATACTGCGTGGACTTATCCAGCTTGCCGCTGCTCTTCATCTGTCAGGCATCGGCAGGATGGAAGGGGCGATGAGCAACTTCAGAAAATCGGCGGAGAAACTGGCGATCGTCCCGCCCGGCTTTCTTGGCATCGATATCCCCGCGCTGGTGCGGTTTATCCGTGCGCGCCAGACCGAGGATCGATCAATCGCTCCGCCACCGATCTAACAGACCGTTGAATTACTTCAAAAACAAAGACTGTTCAACAACGATCAGGTGCAAGGCGGCCGAACCTGAGCGATTGAGGCGTCCTTCTGGACGCCGCAGTGAGCGAACGGTGAAGGCCAACGCCGCAGATGACGTTGTTCAACAGTCTGCTAACGGCATGTTCCGCCAGCCACCGCCGGAACGCCTGTCATGAGGTCTTACACTTCACCGAGGCCGATCCGGCTAAATTGTCGGGCAATCTTCAACTACATCCGCGTTTTGCAACTCGTCGATCTATGAGCATTATATCTCTTGAAAATGTCAGCAAGGATTTCGGTGTCGGGCCTCTGTTCCAGGAGGCGACATTCGGTCTGGAGGCGGGGGAACGCGTGGGGCTGATAGGCTCGAACGGCGCCGGAAAAACCACGCTGCTCAGGATCATCGCCGGCGAGGATCAGCCGGATCGCGGACGGGTGATGCGCGGCGGAAATCCCGTGGTTTCCTATCTCTCGCAGAATCCTCCGTTCGATCCCGAGGCAACAGTGCTGGATGCGATCTACGCCGCCAGCACCGAAACCATGCGGATGCTCCACGATTACGAGGCGGCATGCAGCGCGCTCTCAGCGCACGTCGGTGATGACACGGCATTGATGGCCCGGATCTCCGAGCTGGGCTCGGAACTGGAGGCAATCGGCGCGTGGAGCCTTGAGACGGAGGCGAAGATCATTCTGGATCGCCTTGGCATCAGCGATACATCGGCCAACATGGGGACCCTCTCCGGCGGCCAGCGGAAACGTGTGGCCCTTGCCCATGCGCTGATCGAGCGACCAGATCTCCTGATTCTTGATGAGCCCACCAACCATCTCGATGTTGATACGATCGCATGGCTGGAGTCCTATCTGGCCCGCTATACCGGCGCGCTTCTGCTGGTGACGCACGATCGCTATTTCCTGGATCGCGTTACCAACCGGATTCTGGAGATCGATCGGGGTCGCGTGCAGGGCTACACCGGCGGCTACGCCTATTTTCTGGAGAAGAAGGATGAGCAGGAGATGCGTCTGGAAGTTGAGGGACGGAAGCGCGAGGCGCTGATCCGGCAGGAGCTTGCATGGCTCCGGCGCGGGGCAAAGGCGCGCACCACCAAGCAGAAGGCGCGGATCGATCGCGCCGAGAATCTGATGGGGCAGCCGAAGGAGAGGAAAAAAGAGGAGATGGATATCTCGGTCGGTTCGCGCCGGCTCGGAAGCCGGATCATCGAAATGCACAATGTGTCGAAGTCGTACGACGGAAAGAAGCTGCTGGATGGGTTTACCTATACGTTGCAGCGCGGCGACAGGATCGGCATCATCGGGCCGAACGGATCGGGGAAGACGACGCTGCTCGATATCATTACCGGCAGGGTGGAGGCGGATTCCGGCCGGGCGGATGTCGGCGAAACAGTCGTCATCGGCTACTACGATCAGGAGAGTCGCGCGCTGGATACCGAGATGCGCGTGATCGAATATATCCGCGAGGTGGCCGATAATATCACCACCGCCGATGGATCCCTGATCACCGCCAGCCAGATGCTTGAGCGATTTCTTTTTCCCCCCGCAATGCAGTACGGCATCATCGGCAAGCTCTCCGGCGGCGAACGCCGTCGCCTCTATCTCCTCCGCCTTCTGATGGGGACGCCGAACGTCCTGATCCTCGATGAGCCGACGAACGATCTCGACATTGAAACCCTCCAGACAATGGAGGATTATCTGGAAGGCTTTGGCGGCTGCCTGATCGTGGTTAGCCACGATCGATATTTTCTCGACCGGACGGTGGATCACATCTTCCGATTCGAGGGGGAGGGGCGGGTGAGGGAGTATCCCGGAAACTACAGCGCCTATCTGGAGATCACGGAGCGCGAAGCTGCCGAGGCCACCGCCGCCGCGCAGTCCCCGAAGCCGGTTGAAACGCCGAAGCAGACCCAGACCCAGACGAAAAACGATCCCTCGGCTCGGAAGCTCAGCTACAAGGAGCGGCAGGAGCTTGGAGTGCTGGAAGCCCGTATCGCCGCCGGTGAGGCGAAAAAGCTGGAACTGGAGGCGAAGATCGCGGCGCTGGGCTCGGATTATGTCGCCGTTCGCGAGCGCTCGGAGGAGCTTCAGAAACTGGTGGCCAATCTTGAACGGGATATGGAACGCTGGGCGGAGCTTGCGGAGTTCGCGTAATCAGACTGCCAAGTCGGGGGACGTTTCAAACATCCCCTCCTGTTGCACGAGGACAAAGATGAAATAAAATTAAATGTGCAGTTTTCAGAATTGCATGTTTTTCGCGAAAAAGATGAGATTCGGATTTATCCACCGCTGTTGTTAAGTCATAAACGTGTTAAAACAGTAAATATTCCTCGGGGGTACACAAAGATGTACTCCCACACGACAATTCGAAGTTGCTATTTTTGCCCCGCGTGATGGAAGAGCGCATCGCTTTTTCTCATGCCGTATCACATTGCGGATTGCCCGATATAGCTCGTGCATTTTCGTGTGTTCGTGTCGTTCCCCCACAGAACAAAGCGACACGCCGGAACGATATCCGGCACCAGATCACATTCGATTATTTCGAATTACAACCAATAACGTCATCCGCGGTCGGCGGGGAAGCGCGCATTTGTGCTACCCGGAGCACGCCGTGCGTGCGGGTGAGTATCTACTCAATCACAGGGGGTTCCGATGAGGAAAACTGCAAAGCGATTTGCAACGGGATGTCTGGCGCTTGTGGGCGCGGTGGCATTGCTGATGGGCGCGGGAACGGTAGCGCATGCACAGTATCAGGGTCTGTATGGCGGCGCCAATGCCGATGCCGCGGAGGGGGGAATTATTCCAACCGGTGATGGCGAATATATCGCCGTGGGATATACTCTCAGCCTCGGCGCCGATCAGGATGTTTATGTGGTAAAAACCAATCGCTGCGGCCAGATCGTCTGGTCGCATGCATATAATTTCGGTGGATTTGATATCGGACGGAAAATCCGCGAAACGCGCGATGGAAATTATGTAATCGTTGGAACCACGGAAAATCTTTTCAGTTGCACGAACGTTGATGCGTTCCTGATGCAGATCGATCGCGACGGCAATGTGATGTGGGCAAATACCTACGGCGGACGCTCAAAGGATCTCGGGCAGGATGTCCAGATCGATCCCGATGACGATAATCTCTATTTCTGCGGCCAGAGCGCGAGCTTCGGAGCGGGGGGCTATGATGGATGGATCGGCCGGACCGATCCCAATGGCAACCTCCTCTGGAGCCGGGTTTATGGTGGCGAAAGCGATGATCTGTTCAACAGCCTTGCCCTTTCATGCAACGGCACGGTTTCCGCCGCCGGAAGCACCAGAAGCGCAACCGCCGCCGCTGACGAACAGGTGTATGTGCTCCAGGCCAGCCGCGCAAACGGCTTCCCGGTCTGGTCACAGCATTATGGGCGCGACCGCGATGAGTCGGCATGGAGCATCGTAAGCTATCGCGATGATATCCTCTTCGTCGCCGGCCGGACTAACGAGTATGGCGGTCCCAATCAGGGGTATGTCCTTGGCCTCCGCTGTGGCGATGGCGCGCCGATCGGCGATCTCGCGGTCTATGGTGCAAACCTTACCGGCGACGATCAGTTCACCGAAATCCAGGTGCTGCCGACCGGAAATCTCATCATGACCGGCTTTCTTCAGAATGCGCCGCAGGGCCTCGGTCGCTACGATGTCCATCTGTTTGAAATGACGCCGGCATTCGTCCCCGTGCTGACCCGCGTCTACGGTCGCGGCGGTGATGAACAGGGATGGTCGGTGGCCGTCACCCGGCCGATCTTCCCCACCCAGCCCTACGGCCTTATCCAGGCCGGCTGGAGCGAGAACAGCTTCCATGGCCTTGGCGGTCGTGATCTCTATGAAATCCTCTCCGATAACGGCGGAAAATCCGGTTGCAACGAGACGAAGCCGGCCATCCGCTGGCAGTCGCCGAAGTTCGAGCCGGAGCGCCTGCCGACCTGCTGGCCGATGGTGGATGTTCAGTGCCGCGCTCGCGTCGCGATGCTGGACGGTGGAGAGGCTCGCCTTCT
>JBDSJW010000510.1:0-5156 GCA_039917235.1 Kapaibacterium sp. (SeqCode)
CATCGCTGGGGACCATTCATTCGCGCGCCGTGGGGGAGATGGACGCCGGGGCGATCTATCGCTCGCCGGTTCGTTGTGACGATCCCGTCGCCGAGCCGGTGATGGCGGCGTATCTGGAGGAGCTTCGCGCGGCGGGGGATTCCTCCGGCGGCATCGTCTCCGCGTGGGTCGATGGCGTGCCGGCGGGGCTTGGCGAGCCTGTCTACGATAAACTGAACGCGCGCCTGGCGGCCGGGATGATGTCGATCAACGGCGCGATGGGCTTTGATGTGGGAGCGGGCTTCGGCGTGGCGGAGAGGCGCGGGTCGGAGAACAACGATCAGTTCATTCTGGAGGAATCGGGGCTTGGCACGTCGAGCAATAATTCAGGGGGGATTCAGGGGGGGATCTCCAACGGAATGCCGGTGCTTTTCCGCGTTGCATTCAAGCCGCCGTCATCGATCGCGACAGCGCAGCATCATGGCTCCGCGAGCGGCGATGTGGTGGAGCACGCGGTGGAGGGGCGGCACGATCCATCGATTGTGATCCGTGCCGTGCCGGTGGTGGAGGCGATGGCGCTGATGGTCCTTGCCGATCACTGGCTGCTCGATCGCGCGTCGCGGGGGACGGGGCGGAGATGATATCGGCGTAGCGACCGGCATGAACAAACGAGGGGAGAAGCCCCGATAGCTTCTCCCCTCTATACATTCAGACGATATCGCGCGCGCGCGCTGGGTCGGCGAACCGACCGGTTCACCGATCAGTGAACCACTGTCAGGCTCCGTGTCAGGTTGATGCCACCGCTCCGCATCTGATAGATATAGATCCCGTTCTCCAGCGTCGAAGCGTTGAATGTCACCGAATGAGCGCCGGCGGCCATCGTCTCATCAACCAGCGTCCTGACCGACTCGCCGCGGAGGTTGAAGAGGCTGATTGTCACAGGTCCGCTCTCCGCGAGCGTAAAGCCGATCCGCGCCATGCCGGCGGCCGGGTTCGGGTAGCTCTGGGAGATACGGTAGCCGGCGCGGCCCGTGGTTCCCTGCTCATCATCCACGCCGGAGATCTGCGCGATGGCATGGACCGGGATGCTCAGCGTCAGGCTGCTGTCCCCTGCCGTGTTGATCGTATAGGAAATCACCACCGAGTCGTTGATCGTCTCGCCGCTTGTCGGCGCAAATCTCAGCCATACTTCGTGCGTCTCGCCCGGCGCCAGCGAGAAATAATCTCCTCCCTGAACCAGCGAGAACCCACTGTTGCCCGGAGGGGTGATGGTGCCGGTCCGTTCGGAGGATGAGTTGTTCATCACCACGATCGGCCGCATCCCCACCTGTCCGCTGGTGAGCGTGCCGAAGTCCAGCATATCGGGGAAGGCGAGGACGAGGGTGGAGTCCGCCTTGCTGGGGCCGGTGGTGCCGCGACCGGCGAGGAGAACCCGCATGGTCCGTCTGGTGTCATCACCCGGCTTCGAGGAGTCGCCGGAATTTGCCGTCACCACGATCGAATCGATATAACCACCCGCAACTCCCGGCGCGAACTTGATGGCAACCGTGCGCGTGGCGCCCGGAGCAAGCTGGAACTGTCCGCTGCCGGCGGTGATGGTGAACGGCCCGCCGCTGTTGCCGACCGTGCCGTTGATGATCCGCTTGCTGGACTGGTTGGTGATTGTGATGTTCTTCTCGATGGAGCGGCCGGCCACCACATTGCCGAACGCCAGCGGCGACGGATCGATCTGGAGCGAGACGAATTCGCTCGGCTGATCGATGATGGTTGCATGGAGCTTGTATTCGATCGGGCTTGGCTCATCGAGCGCCGTGTTATCAATCGGGAGCGTTGCATCCGCCACCCCGATGGAGAGGGGTGCCGTAAAGGTGATCGTCACCGTCTGGCTGTCCCCTTTGGCGACGGCGAACTGGCGGCTGGATTCCACGAGAAACGTCGGGTTGTCGGGGGTGCCGATGGTGATCAGAATCGGGACTGTCGATGTCGTGTTTTTGATTGTGAACGACTTTGTCACCGACGCGCCCATCACCACGTTACCGAAATCGAGCATGGCGGGGTTGAAGGCAAGGGTCGTGGCCCCAGCCGCCGCTGTTATGCAGGTGATGCCGAGAAACGTCAGAAATGCGAGAAGGGCTGGCCGGCGCGATTGTGCGGAAGATGACATGGTAGTGGGTAACCTCCAACTGATCATCGATCGTTGATGTTCGTGAATAAGTTCGGTTGCCAATTCCATCTCTCCGTGGCGGACGAATCGGCGGGAGGGCGCTCCACGCGGAAGCGGGGCGGGATGCGGCGCCCGGAAGGATGTAATAACGTGTGGAAGTATACGGATAAGGAAACAGCTATACAACGTTCGGCCGATTGGAATCGAGCGCCCTGCGGTGCCACGGCCGGGCCGGGGGAAGAGACCCCGGCCCGGCCGGAAGGTTCGATTCGATTGTGATTCCGGATTATCGGCCGACGGCTATCGAATCGCGTTGCGTGCTATCAGCAGCTCCGCGATCTGCACGGCGTTGGTGGCCGCCCCCTTGCGGACGTTATCGGCCACGACCCAGAGATTGAGCGTGTTCGGTCGCGAGGCATCCTTCCTGATCCTTCCCACATAGACCTCATCGTGATCCCCAGCATCCAGCACGGTCGGGTAGAAGTTTGATGATGGATCATCCCACACAATCACGCCGGGAGCACGCTCCAGCAGCTTTCGCGCCTTCGCCGGGGTGATCGGAAGCTCAAACTCCGCGTTCACCGATTCGGCGTGCGCCGCGACGGTCGGAATCCTGACGCAGGTCATCGTCACGGCCAGCTTCGGCAACCCCATGATCTTCCTCGTCTCGCGGATCATCTTGATCTCCTCCTCGGAGTAATCCTCTCCTTCGGCAAATCCGTGGAAGATGGCGTTGAACGCGGCGGTATGCGGGAACTTCGGCTTTTCAGGGACGCGCCCCTTCAACTCCGCGGTCAACTGGTCCACGCCGGCCTGGCCTGCGCCCGAGACCGCCTGATAGGTGGAGACCACCAGCCGCCGGAGCGTAAACGCATCGTGGAGCGGTTTCAGCGCCACCACAAGCTGGATGGTGGAGCAGTTCGGGTTGGCGATGATCCCGTGATGCTTTAACGCCGCGTCCGGGTTTACCTCCGGCACCACGAGCGGAACGCCCTTCTCCATCCTCCACGCGCTGGAGTTATCGATGGCGACAGCCCCCGCCTCCGCCGCTATCGGCGCATACTCGCGGCTGACCGATGCCCCGGCGGAGAAGAGGGCGATATCGATCCCCTGGAACGATGTTTTGTTCAGTTCCTCCACCACCAGATTCTTTCCGCCGAAGCGGACCTTGCTCCCCGCGGAGTTCTTCGAGGCGAGAAGCCTGATGCTCGATACCGGAAGCCCGCGCTCCTCAAGAACGCGGAGCATCGTCCGTCCCACAAGCCCCGTGGCCCCTACAACGGCGATTGCATAGCCGTCCTGGTTCTGTTGATCCACTGTTGTTGCCGATTGCTGTACTACGGAAACGACCAGGCGCGGAAGAGGAGATCGCGTCCGCGCCGGTCGGTGAGTTGTTTTCGCCAAAGCGGTTCCACGCATCCATGTGCGTGTTGTTACTGCGGTGCATGCTTGTAGTAAGGGGGACGTAGTTGTCGTAAGGGGGTACGGGCAGGTTTCAAACCTGCCCCGACAACGACAGCGACGCATCCATGCGACGGCGGTTATTGCCCCACGTGGAAATCATCCGGGACCGCGTTCAGCTTGGTTGTATCGCCGTACTTGCCGTGCGAGAGGAAGATCGTGTAGATTTTTCCGGCGTCCAGTGTCAGGCTCTCGTTCTCGGGCAGAATCGATTTTCCCGTCTCATCCACCACGCTCGCGGTGACAGTGCCGGATGGTGCATCGAAGGACATGTTGGCCCCCGGTGCCTGGCCGTAGCTCATCAGCGGGCCGGGGGTTCCGTTCAGGAGAAGTTTGAGTTGATGTCCGGTAAGGCTGTCGCGATATCCTCCGTGGAAAAACCTGACCCGCGTCCCGCCGCCGGCCGGGGCTGTAACGTTATCGATCAGGCGGGCCGATTTCGAGATGTTCGGGTTGGTCTTGTCGTACGGGCCGTAGGCAACGATGGTAAATCGCTTCCCCGGGTCGTTGACAAACGCCTGTTTCGGGACGATCACCGGCTGCGGCCTGCTCTGGATGATATCGCCCCCCAGATCAAGCTCTATCCGGTACGGCCACCATGTCTTGGTGAAGGTGGAGAGGAGGAAATAGGGGCGTGTCGGAACGTATTTCTGGATCTCGTCGATATTGAAGACGCTCAGCACGGGGGCCTGGAAGAGCGATTTCCGGAAGTACTCGCCCGGCGCGGAGTTGGCGTCGGCGCTGTCCAGGAAGGTGACATCGACCGCGTCGTTGGTTCCGGACGGCAGCAGGTTCACCGCCCGTATCGCGCCGAAGTTGACGCGGAAGGGGGTGCTGCCGTAAAGCCCGGCATCGTTCTTTCCGTTTTCGGGGAACGCGGAGAAGAGGGTGAACTGATCATCCCCCGTCGGCTTGGCCGTTCCGGTCAGCACAATCGTCCAGACGGAGCCCGATGGAAGCGGGATGTAGGGAGGAGGGGCCGCCATCACCAGCGAGTCAAGATCGTCGGTGACCCAGAGTCCCGTTCCCGAGCCAATGCCGTATGCCTTGCTGGTGACATAGCTGCTGGCCGTCCCATATTTCAGGTTTGTCACCACCGGCGGGTTGGTCCGCTTGTCCTGATGGACGGAGAGAGTCGGTGTGTTGGGGGAGAGATGGACCACCCGGTAGCGCGATCCGGTCGGCTTGTCGGTCACCGTGTCGGTGGTGACAAGCACATGGTAGTCGGCCGCGGTGCCGTAGAAATAGGCGGTGTAGTAGCCGTTCCTGGCAAACGCAACCGACTGGCTGGCGAGCGTGGTCCCGCCCGATTTGAAGGATATCTTCCCGGCGAGGCTGTCAACGGGATAGTACTTTGCGTCGTTGCCGGTCGAGGAGAATGTGAGATAGCCCTGCGGCGCGGCGAAGAACTTCGCGGTATCGATCAGCACATCCACCGCCGGAGCGCCGGCCGCGGCGTTGATGACCCGGAGAAATGCCCCCGACCCCTTGTAGAAGCTCACGCTGTCGCTCTTCTTTGTCGGCACGAACGGATCGGCCGGCGAGCAGGCGG
>JBDSJW010000511.1:0-5055 GCA_039917235.1 Kapaibacterium sp. (SeqCode)
GATTCCGCCAGCAGCGTCCCCAGTTCCGTCGATGGAATCACGCGGTCCGGGCCGTCGGCGATGCCGGAGATATCGCGCTTTGTGGCGATCACCTTCATCCCGAATGCGCGTGCCCGCTCCGCCACCCCCCGGCCGATTGCGCCGTAACCGATAATGCCGATTGTGTTCCCCCGCAATATTCTCCTGCGCGGGCTCTGCACTTCGTATCTGCTCCACTCGCGGCGCGCGCGGGCGCGCATCTGCGCGGGGAAATCACGGGAGATGGAGATGATATAGCCCATCACCTGGTCGGCCACCGCGTCGCTCATCACGCCGGAGGAGTTGGTGATCACCAGATCGCTCGCGCCGATCTCCTCCACCGCCAGCAGCGAGTTGACGCCGGCCCACGGGACATGAATCCATCCGAGCCGGGCCGCTCTCCTCCACTGTTCCGCGCTCAGCCTTCCGCCGAACAGGATATCCGCGTCAGTAATCCGTTCCTCCAGAAGCGCGATCCTCTCATCCGCTCCTTCCGGCGCGCGGATAAATGTGTCGCCATGCGGCGCGATTGCCTCCTCGATCCGGGCATTGCCGGTCTCGTCGAGAAGATAGCTGCTGAGGATGACCATGAGCCGGGCGATGATTGAGATGTCCGGGAATGATATTGATGCGGTCGGGGAACGGCCGTCGCGTCAAACATAGGAAAATCGGCCTTGCGATCACTCCCTTGATGATGCGGGGATCGGCGCTCCGGTCGTCTCCGTCTTTCCTGACGGGGCCATCATAATGCGGTCCAGCGCGCGAAGGATGGAGCGGAGGTTCATCATATTGACGCCGAAATCGAATGAGCCGACGCGCGATTTGCTCCGACCGGAAACCGAGGTGCCGTTGCTGTCGGGCTGAAGGCGGAGGAGGATATCATCGGTAAATCCGCCGATCGGGGTGACATGTTCCAGATGGATTACGCCGGTGCTTTTGTCGTAGCCGACGAAGTTCCAGCGGGGCATCGATGGGACCGATGCCTTCAGGCGCCGGGCGATTTCCTCGGGGGGAGCGGCGTAATGCCTCTCTCTGAGCGATCGCCACGAATGGTTTGCGGACGTTTCGGCGTGGCCAAGAAGCTGTATCATCATCGTGCCTGTTTCGGTTCATCAAGTCTCTGTATTCCGCGCTGGAGTACACCGCTTGAACATGATCTTGTGCAACTTCCGTTCCCGAATCGGCGAGTGAGCCTATAACAGAGCCGGGATCGATCCACGTGTTCGGCGCTGGATGATCCCGGCTCGGTTGGAGTATTTGCTGTGCGGGGGGATGGGGACGTTTGAAACGTCCCCCGACAAGAGAGCGTTTTGCTCTGTTCTATCAGCGTCCGCCGGAGATGCCGACTCTGATATCGACGCCGATCTTGGTTGTGCTGCGCCTGATATCGCGCGATCCCTCGGAATCGGGGAGCGTGGCCTCGTAGCTGACGAACGCCGAGGCCTGCACGGTGTTCGAAAGCGAGTAGCGGGCGCTTGGGCGGAAGTTGATGCGGGTCGATCCGTCGTTGTTGCCGTCCGGCTGGAAGTTCGTCAGATCGAAGCGCTTCCGGTTTGTGCGGCTCAGGCTGAAGGTGAGCGCGAACTCGATATCGTTCTTCAGGTTAAGGCCGAAGAGCGGGAGGTTGAGGCCGCGCTTCTGGTAGCTGAACTGCGTCTGAAGCTCGCTCTTCAGCTCCTTCGAGATCTCCGAGCGGGCGCCGGCGATCAGCGCGAAATCGGTTGTCGTGTTATAGCCGATCGAGCCGGTGAAGGTCCCCTTGAACACATCGGGCTTGCCGGTGATTGTGATCTGTACCAGCGGGGAGAACCCGCGCGATACCGTCTCGGTCTGCGGCGTCTCGCCATCGTCGGAGAGGGTGAAGTTCCGTGTGAACGTGCTCTTGTACTCGTGCCGGAGGGAGATGCTCTGCGCCCAGCCGTTCAGGAGCGGCAGCTTCTCCAGGCCGTTCCAGGTAAAGCGCCAGTTGACGCGGGGGAGATATCGGCTGATATCTCCGGGGAGCCAGTTCAGCGCTTCAAGCTGCTGCTCGAACGTGGTGGAGAGAAGCTCCGTGATCTGCTTGTTGTAGCTCTTCGTCGCCAGGTCGAACGCCGCCGTATCGGCGGGGGTAACGCCGTTCAGCGTCGGCTGCGGGATCTGCGATTTCTTCTGAGCGTAGGTGTTCACCACGCCGTCGATATCGTTGTTGAAGACGCTGAAGAAGAGGAAGTTCGGAAGGCTCAGATAGGAGCGCGTCAGGTTCCCCGTCACGTTCGGGCTGGTCTCGGTGACGATGCCGTTGCCGTCGGTGGAGATCAGGACGTTGCGATTATATCCCCAGTCCACGCTCCAGTTCAGCGCCAGCGTCGCCCCCGGCCAGAGCGTCCGGTCGGTGGAGGCCGTCAGGTTGTTCTTCTGCGAGAAGTTGTCCTGCTGAATGGAGATGTTCGGCGCGCGAATTCCCTGATGCTCGGTCACATGAATAAACGGGAACGCCGATCGCAGACCGAAGTCGAGCGTGCCGTGCGGATCGGAGGTAAGGCCGAGCTGATATGCCGTTCCCGGCCCGAAGTCCGGCGATTCGGAACGGAAGAGGAGCGTCCGTCCCCAGAGGTTGGAGACGCCGGTGGAGCCGACCACGCCGGGGTTTTTCGATGTGTTCCCCTGCGTGTAGCCGAACCGGAGGTTCTGGAAGTCGAGGATCGGCACCTTGATCAGATAGCGGAGGATCGATGTAACGATCCCCTCGGTGCTGTCCACCCTGCCGTTCGGCGAGTCGCCGAAGAGGGCGTTGCCGATCGACGAGAGCCGGATATCCATGCCGAGCGTTGCCGTGCTGTTCCACTGCGCGGTCTTTGTCACGCTTCCCGTTGTCACGGTCGGCGTAAGCTGATCGTTCCAGCTATACTTCACCGTATAGTTTGCCGACGGCGTCACGTAGCGATCGGCATCGGGGAAGAAGGGGATGCGCGGCCGCGTGCTGAATCGGATGCTCTGCTGGAGATCGTTATCGCGACCGAAGTTGAAGATGCGCCCCTCCTTGAGGAAAAGCTCCTTGGAGATCTCCCCGGCAGTCCGTTGCAGTCCGTCCGGATCGGTCTCCAGATGGGTAAGCGAGCTGCGGGTATCGAGCGTATAATCGGTTGTCAGGTTGATCAATCCCCCCTCGGTCATCCGCCATGTGAACGCGGTTCCGCGGATGGCGTGGAAATCCCGCTGCACGGGGCTTGGCACCTCCACGTCGCGGAGCTGCTCGGTGGTCCGCTCGCGGTAGACTTCGGCGTTCGCGGAGAACTGGCTCGGGAGGAAGTTGATCCGGAAATCCTTCCAGAAGTTCAGGACCGGCGTTGTCTCGAACACCTTCTTGAACGGCTGGATATCGAAGTTCTGCGGGATATCGACCGAATACCGGCCGATGGCGTCCCAGTTCCAGTTGAAGCGCTGTTCAATCAGCGGCGAACGTTCCCGCGTCTGATCGTACTTGTAGCCGAAGGTGAACCTGTTGAAGATATCGCGCACCGCCCACCCCTTGCCGGGGAATTTGAGACGGAAGTTGGAGAAGGAGAACCCGTCCTTTACCTGAAGCGTCTGCGTGGCCGTGCGAAGGCTGTCGGCTCGGCGGCTCGACTCAGCCGGCGGGGTGTTGGAGTTCTCGATCTGCCGCACCGCCGCGTTAACTTCAACATCGGACTCCGAGACGTAGCGTGGCTTCTCGACCCGTTCCACGTGGTTGTAGACAAACGGGATGGTCGATTCCTTCAACGGTCCGGGGAGGAATTTCTCAAGCTGGAAGGTGGAGTTCACCGCCCAGTTCGTGGTCTCCACGCGGTTGCCGAATCGTTCATCCAGGCGATGGAAATTCGGGTTGTAGCGCGATGCGTTATAGCTGATGCGCCCAAGATCGGCCAGCTTCGCATCGGCCGCCACGGTCGCCGCCCAGTCCTGCGAATCCTCGGCCCCCACCGCGCGAAGCTCATCCACCCACATCGTTGTATTCAGCGCGCCGGGGTAGGCGTTGTTCTCCACGCCGAACGCGATAAACTGAATGCGGGTCAGCGATGGGACGCCACGGAGCGCGAACTGATTTCCCGGCTGATCGGCGATCGGGAAGAAGGTTTTGCCGGAGCCATCCTTCCTGAGCGGAATCGCCTGCTTGATGGCGGCCAGATCGTTGAAGTTGACGACGTATTCGTTCCAGCCGCGGAGCAGCGGAACGCGATACTCGTAATAGTTCAGGGAGTCCCATCCGAAGCGCATAAAGGCGATCACCTTGGCCGGCGCCCCCGGCGTCTGTGCGTCGTCCATGTCGCCGCCGCCGTGGAGGAAGAATTTCATCTGCTTGTAGTTGAAGACATCGAACGCGCGCGGGCGGACGCGGACTGCACCGCGCGATTCGCCACGGTCCAGGCTGTTGACCTGGATTGCCAGCGACTGCTCGTTCTTCAGGACATCGGAATAGTATTCATGCTCCTGCTGGACTCCGGGGGGGATCGTGTAGAAGTCCGGCTGATCGGCATTATCCTCCACGTTCACGAACGCGATGTTCAGCTTCGGATCGTGGGCGCTGCTGTCGGTCGGAGCGTCAAGATCGCGCCAGTCGCTGCCGACCAGGTTCATCTCGGCGATACGGATGCGGACGGCACCGGGGCTCTTGAACCAGATGCGGGCGAACTGCACGTTGGCGAATGATGGATCGCCGACTTTCTTATATCCGGTGCGGATCGGGATGCGGTACTGGCGCCAGCCGTTCTGGTTGTCGCCGCCGCCGACGATCTGCGGGTTGCGGCGGGGATCGGGATCAAGGTTGATCTCGTAGCGGAAATAGGTGTTGTCGAGATCGAGCCCCTTGTTGCCGTTCAGATCCTCGGTATCGGGGAACGGCCCGCGCTCCTGCCCCACGTTCTTCTCCATTCCGTCCACCTTGACGTAGTCGCGGTAGTTATCCACGTTCTTCGTCCCCACGTCCGTGTACGACGCGTAATCATCCCCCGATGGATCATCCAGCGTACTATTGTAGAACACCCGTTCGGAGTCGTTGTTCATCCCGTCAATTCC
>JBDSJW010000512.1:0-2764 GCA_039917235.1 Kapaibacterium sp. (SeqCode)
TTATCCAGGGGCTGACCGAGTTTCTCCCCATCAGCTCCACCGCCCACCTTACCCTTGCCGGGCACGCGTTCGGGCTTATCGATCCGAATTCCTCCGAGGGGTGGACCGCCTTTATCGCGGTTATCCAGCTTGGAACGCTCGCCGCCGTCCTCCTCTATTTCCGTCGCGATATTGTCGCGATCGTCAGGGAGTTCATCCGCGACAACATGGCGCGCGTCCCGTTCAAGGATCAATCCACTTCGGCGCGACTCGGCCGGTTTATCATTCTCGGGACGATACCGATCGTGGTGCTTGGGCTGGCACTAAAGCCGGTAATCGAGGGGCATCTGACAAAAGATCTCCGGGTGATCGGCATAAGCCTGATAGGGCTGGCGCTGATCCTCTGGATTGCCGAACGGGTGGGAAAATTCAAGCGTCCGATCGAAACGCTGACCACGACCGACGCGGTGGCGATCGGCCTGGCGCAGACGATTGCGCTGATCCCCGGCGCGTCCCGCTCCGGCACCACCATGACGGCGGCGTTCTTCCGGGGGCTTACCAGGGAGGCGGCGGCGCGATTCAGCTTCCTTCTCTCCATCCCGGCCGTGGGGGCAAGCGGTCTGCTGGAGTTCTATAAATCGCTCCATCATATCGACTCCGCCAACATGCTCAACATGGGAATCGCGGCGGTGGTGGCGGGGATCAGCGGCTACTGGTCGATCGCGTTTCTGCTCCGGTATCTTCGCACACGCTCCACATTGATCTTTATCGTCTACCGTATCCTCCTCGGCGGCGCCATCCTGGCGGCGCTGGCGATGGGATATATCACGCTGTAAAATGTATTGAATGTAAGAGGGGACGTTTGAAACGTCCCCCGACATAATGGAATTTTCCCAATTCAACGTCTTCGCAGATTCGGAACCATGATCATGAAACGTACACCATATCGCCTGGCAATGGCCGGGATTATCTCCCTGGCAGTCATCGCGGGGAGCGCCTGCAACAAGCCCAAGGGGACGCCGGACACCACGGCCAGCAACGGATCGCTCGATTCCACCACGCTGGCCCCCGCCGCCACTCCGCCACCTCCGGCGGCAATACCAGCCGATACCACCCCGTCGCAGCCGGTGGTGACGCATATCGCCACCATCTCCACCTCCGCCGGCGACATGGAAGTGGAGCTGTACGGCAACGACGCCCCCAAGACGGTGAAGAATTTCGTGGAGCTGGTGAAGCAGAAGTTCTACGATGGCCTGGCGTTCCACCGCGTGGTGCAGGGCTTTGTGATCCAGACCGGCGACCCGATGAGCAAGGATGAGTCGAAAAAATCGATCTGGGGCCAGGGGGGCGTCAGCACCTACGGACAGCCGTTCGAGGATGAGCTGAACCCGAACTCGCCGAGCGGAAAGCGCGGCTATGTGGAGGGAACGCTGGCGATGGCAAACAGCGGGCCGAACACCAACACCAGCCAGTTCTATATCGTGCTGACCACCGCCGGAGCGTCGCATCTCCCCTACAGCTACACCATCTTCGGGTCTGTCCGCAAGGGGATGGACGCGGCGCACAAGATCGAGCAGACGGGCATAACATCGGAGCTCCCGGAGCATCCGGCGACGATCAAGACGATCAAGATTCGGGAGGTTGCCCCCGCCACCGCGCAGGCGGCGAAGACGGGAACCGATACATCAGCCCACAAATAATTCAACCACAATACCATTCAATAGAGAGGGAACGTAATGAAGCAGCAGATTCGCACACTTGTTATGACGATGGCCGGGATCGCCGGCATCGCCGTGGTTCTGGGATGCTCCAGCGGCGACGGCGTGATCAGGAAGGAAGGAGAGCCGCCGGTGACGCACATGGCGGTGATCAAGACAAGCATGGGGGATATCGAGGTGGAACTGTACGGCGAGGACGCCCCGAAAACCGTCGCCAACTTCGTGGGGCTGGCCGATAAGAAGTTCTACGACGGCATTCTCTTCCATCGCGTGGTGCCGGGATTTGTGATCCAGGCGGGGGACCCCAAGACGAAGAACGAGGCGCTGAAGGGGGAATGGGGAACCGGCGGTGAATCGATCTACAACGGACGATTCCCCGATGAGCTGAACCCGGCCGCCATCAGCTACCAGCACGGCTACAAGGAATGAGTGCTGGCAATGGCGAACGCCGGCCCCAACACCAACACCAGCCAGTTCTTTATCATGCTGGCCGATAACACCACGCTCCCGAAGAACTACACGATCTTCGGCCGCGTGACAAAGGGCCTGGATATTGTGCATAAAATCGAGGGAGTGGCACTGGGGGATAATTCGCAGCCGAAAGTGCCGGTGAAAATCCTCTCGGTAAGGCCCTGGGTATTGCACACAAGTCGGTAAGGCTCTGGGTATTGTGCATAAGATCGAGGGGATGGCCCTGGGGGATAATTCGCAGCCGAAAGTGCCGGTGAAAATCCTCTCGGTGAAAACCCATAAATACTGAGCCCGGCGTCATCCCCGCGTTTATCCGGCGGTCTGATACCGTGACGTTCGGAAGCCGCCCGCCCGATTCAACATATCGGGCGGCGCGGTGTCAGATTGGGCATGATGATGGACATTAAAGCGGGGATGAACAGAATGCATAGATATTTCAGCATCGCGATCCTGGCAATGGCATCGATGGTCGCCATTGGAACAAGCGCATCGGCACAGAACGACGCGATTATTACTCACACGGCGGTGATCAAGACCACGCTTGGCGATGTCGATGTAAACCTGTACGGCGAGGATGCCCCGAAGGCGGTGGAGAA
>JBDSJW010000513.1:0-8057 GCA_039917235.1 Kapaibacterium sp. (SeqCode)
TTCATCATTCGCTCACTGCGGCGTCCGGAAGGACGCCTCATTCGCTCAGATTCGGTCGCCTTGCACCTGATCGTCCTTGAACAGTATGGGCATCTGTAGTAATTCAACAGGCTGCCAGGCGGCAGCCGTTCACGGGTTGCGGCCGGCGGACGACCGGCCCATTCTGTCCCCAGTTTTTAGAAACTTCAAGTATCAATGCTTCTTCTTGTCACGCTTTTTCTTCCGCTCGTCGTCGCTCTGATCCTGAGCCTTATCCCGGCCGGGAACACGTCCGCGCATCGGGTGGGCGCCGCCATCGGGTCGGGGCTGACGTTTGTGGTATCGCTGGCGCTCTGGTTCAGCTTCGACAAGAGCAGCGCGGCGTTCCAGTTCACCACCAACGTTCCGTGGATCAGCTCACTCGATATCGGCTTTCGGTTCGGGCTTGACGGGATGTCGCTGTTGCTGGTGATGCTGACCACGTTCATCATGCCGATCGCGATCATGTCGAGCTGGAAGGGGATTCGCGATCGCGAGAAGATGTATTACATCATGCTCCTGATCCTTCAGAGCGGGCTGATGGGCGTCTTTGCGTCGCTCGATACATTCCTCTTCTATGTCTTCTGGGAAGTGGTGCTGATTCCGATGTACTTCCTGATCGGCATCTGGGGAGGGAAGGACCGGATCTACGCGTCGATGAAGTTCTTCCTCTACACGATGGCCGGCTCGCTGCTGATGCTTGTGGCGATCGTCTGGCTGGGGCATTACGCGGAGGTGCAGACGGGGCATTTCACGACTGATTTGCAGAAGCTGCTTCATATCGCGCCGTCGATTCCGTTCGAGGCGCAGAAGTGGCTCTTCCTGGCATTCGCCCTCTCGTTCTGCATCAAGGTGCCGATTTTCCCGCTTCACACATGGCTCCCCGATGCCCATACGCAGGCCCCGACCGCCGGCTCCGTGGTGCTGGCGGCGGTGATGCTGAAGATGGGAACCTACGGGTTGATCCGGTTCAATCTCCAGCTCTTCCCGCAGTCCTCGATGCACTATGCCGATTTCATCTCCGTGCTGGCGGTGATCGGCATCATCTACGGCGCTTTGCTTGCGATGGTGCAGACCGATGTGAAGAAGCTGGTGGCCTATTCGTCGATCGCCCACCTTGGCTTTGTGGTGCTGGGGATCTTCTCGATGACGGCGGAGGGGGTGCAGGGGGCGGTGATCCAGATGGTGAACCACGGGCTTTCCACCGGCATGCTCTTCCTGCTGATCGGCTTTATCTACGATCGACGGCATACGCGGGAGATGGCGGATTTCGGCGGCCTGGCCAAGTCGATGCCGGTCTACGCGGTCTTCTTTGCCATTGCGGTCTTCGCGTCGGTTGGGTTGCCGGGTTTGAACGGTTTTGTTGGCGAGTATCTTACGCTGATCGGCGGGTATACATCGCAGCATCTTTCATCACGCTGGTTTGCGATCATCGGCGCCTCCGGGGTTATCCTGGCGGCGGTCTATCTGCTGATCCTTTTTCAGCGGATGTTCTTCGGCCCGCTCACCAATAACGAGAACCGCACCGTTGCCGATCTGTCGAAGCTGGAGGTGGGGCTGCTGGTTCCGATGGTCCTCTTCTGCGTCTGGATCGGCTTCCAGCCGAACACATTTCTCAGCGTCTCGGAAAGCTCCACGCGGGCTGTTGTCGGGGTTATCGAGGAGATGAAGGGGGAACACCGTTACGCGGCGGAGGTGAGCCGGCGGATGAACGGCGATACCACGCATATCGCCGCTCCCGCGCTTCCGGGCACCCCAGCGCCGCTCCCTGCCGCGCCACCTTCCGGAGCCACGATTGCTCCGACGGCGCCGGTACAGGTTAGCCCAACCCCGGCCACGCCAATGCCCGCAAGGCCGTAGCGATGCACGGCATGGTGACGGTCAATCCGCTTTGGATCATCCCGTTCATCCTTCTGCTCGCCGCGATTGCCACGATGCCCTTTATCAACGGCGCGTGGTGGGAGAAAAACTATCGGTATGTGGCGCTTGGCCTTGGGGGCGTAACGGCGGCATATTATCTGTTCGGGCTGGATGCGCCGGGGAAGATCGCGGGGGCGCTTCATGAGTATGTGAGCTTTATCGCGCTGATCGGCGCGCTCTATGTTGTTTCCGGCGGTATTCATATCGGCATGAAGGGGCGCTCCACGCCGCTGGAGAACCTGGCGTTGCTGGCGATCGGGGCGGTGGTGGCTAATCTGCTGGGGACGACCGGGGCATCGATGCTGCTGATCCGGCTGTATCTCCGGAACAACCGGTACAGGCTCTCGACGTATCATGTGGTCTTCTTCATCTTCATCGTTTCGAACGTTGGAGGGGGGATCACCCCGATTGGCGATCCTCCGCTGTTCCTTGGCTTTATCAAGGGGATCCCGTTCTTCTGGATCACCCGCGTGATGCTGCTGCCGTGGGCGTTTACCCTGGCGCTGCTGCTGGCGATCTTCTACGTGATCGACCTTCTGAACTTCCGGAAGGTGGCGCCGCCGCTCCGGCATGAGATTGAGGCCGAGCCCGAGGGCTTCACGATCTCTGGCCTCGGCAACCTGTTCTTTCTGGCGGTGATCATCGGCGCGGTCTTTATCGACGAGCCGATGTTTCTCCGGGAAGGGGTGATGATCGCGGCGGCGGCGGCCAGCTATTTCAGCACAAAGCGGTCGATCCATGTTGAGAACCATTTCACGTTCCATCCGATCGTGGAGGTGGCGTGGCTCTTCGCCGGGATTTTCGTGACGATGCTGCCGGCGCTGGACTGGCTCTCGGGGAACGCCGCGGCGCTCGGGATCGGTTCGCCCGGCGGGTTTTACTGGATGACCGGCAGTCTGAGCAGCGTTCTTGATAACGCTCCGACCTATCTCAACTTCCTGACCGCCGGGCTTGGTCTGGCGCATCTGAACGTGGAGAACCCGGAGCATGTGCGCCAGTTTCTCACGACGCAGGGGCGGGAGGTGATTGCCATCTCCGCCGGAGCGGTATTCTTCGGGGCGATGACCTATATCGGCAACGGCCCCAACTTTATGGTCAGGGCGATCGCGGAACATCGCGGCGTCCGGATGCCCGGATTCTTCGGTTATATCATCAGGTTCTCGGTGCCGGTGCTTCTGCCGGTCCTCTTTCTCGTCTGGCTAATATTCTTTTCATGAGCTCGATTACTTCAGATCTTCTCGCGGCGCTACCGATCGAAATCGTAAGCCTGTTTGCGCTCATCGTGATGCTCGCCGACGCTCTGGTGGAGCGGAGCACGAAGCTCTGCACCTGGTTGACGATCATCGGTTTTGTTGGCGGGATCGTGGCGGCTGGTTTCACGATGCTCTGGAAGCTTCCCGGTTTCAACGGGATGATCGCCACCGGCGGAATGCCCAACATCTACGATATCATCTTCTGCGGCGGCGGGATCATGACCGTGCTCCTCTCCCGCGATTATCTTGAGCGCATCGGCGGGATGTTCGATGAGTTCTACACGCTTATCGCGATGTCGGTGGTGGGGATGATGCTGATGGCCCATGCCACCGATCTGATGATCCTCTTCGTGGGGCTGGAGATCATGTCGATCTGCTTCTACGTCCTTTCCGGTCTGGTTCGCGGCCGGCTTGCCTCCAACGAGGCGGCGCTGAAGTATTTCCTTCTGGGCGCGTTCGCCTCCGGTTTCCTTCTCTACGGTATCGCGCTGGTCTACGGCTCGGTCGGCGGGACCAGTTATGCCGCTCTGGCGGTGGGCGCGGCGACCACGAAATTCCCGATGCTCTTCTGGAGCGGCATTGGTCTGATGATCGTGGGGCTTGCGTTCAAGGTTGCGGCGTTCCCGTTCCATCAGTGGGCGCCGGATGTCTATCAGGGGGCGCCGACGGTGGTGACCGGTTTTATGAGCACGGCCGGAAAGGCCGCGGCGTTCAGCGGGTTTGTCGGCTTTATGATGCCGGTGGCCGCCAGCAACGCCGCCGGGCTGCCGAATGTCCGCGCGGTGATTGCCATGCTCGCGGTCGGCTCGATGCTGGTGGGAAATATCACGGCGATAGCGCAGACCAACATCAAGCGGATGCTTGCCTATTCATCGGTGGCGCACGCGGGGTATATGCTGATCGGCATCGCGGCGGGGAACAGCATCGGCTGGACCGGAATTATGTACTACGTGGCGGCGTATCTCTTCATGCAGCTTGGCGCCTTTGCGATTGTCGGCATGCTGGAGCGGGAGAACGGCGGCAATCTTACCATCGATGATTATCGCGGGCTTGGCCGTCGCCGTCCGGGGCTTGCCATCATCATGGCGCTCTTTATGTTCTCGCTGACCGGCATCCCGCCGTTTGCCGGCTTCTTCGGTAAGTACTATCTCTTCTATGCCGCCATCCACGCCGATATGACGTGGCTTGCCGTGGTCGGCGTCATCTCCTCGGTCATCTCCGCCTGGTTCTATCTTGGCCTGATCGTCAACATGTTCTTCCGCGAGCCGAGCGGCGACGAGGCGCCGACGCCGGTGCTTACGGGGCTGACGAAAGTGGCGCTTGCGCTGACGATTGCCGGGACGCTGATCGTCGGGTTTATCCCTGAGTGGCTGATCCGGGCGGTGGGGAAGTAGGAGCAGCTTGTCATTGGAGCGCGGCAGGAAGGACGATCGGTCCCTTCTGCTGTATAACCCTTGGGCTACCTTAAATTTTATTATCCGTTATCATACTCTTCACGGTAGACAATGAAAGACCATCCTCGGCTTTTTGGAGTACGGATCGATGGTTACCGACCGTTTAAGGAGTTTGGGACCAAGCTCAGGCAACTGGAAGTGATTGTCGGTGCTAACGGCGCCGGCAAGTCCGCGCTTATTGAATTTCTCCGAATGCTCCGCGATGGCATGGATCGTGAAATACCTCCGGGAATAGTGGCGGGAGGTACAGGACGAAGAGTGTATCATACTCCTGGCCCGGAACAGATCAACTGGGCAATTAGGATTAAGGGGTCAGATAACACTACTATTGAATATAGTGGCCAGCTTGCCGGATTGGTGGGTAATGAAGTGGCGGAGGAACTCGTTATGAAGGTCATACCTAATAATGAGCCTGAAAATCCACCTATCGACAATTTCCTACTTGCCATGAGAGGGGGTAGGGGGTTAATGAGCGCAACAGGCGATGCTCATATAGCTGGCGAGCCCGTGATTTCTCGTTTTGATAAATTCGCTCTCGGTACGATCTCAAATCCGTTAATGACAGATCTTATTGCGCTCCGCGAGCAGATTAGAAATTGGCGGTTTTACAGCTCATTTGATGTTAATAACAATGAAATTCGTCAGCCGGTTATGTTAGAGCAGGCTCCTGTTCTCGCGGAAGATTGTCGCAATCTTAGTTCGGTTATACAGTATCTAAAAAATGAAGAAGGGGCAGCGTACGATGAACTCAATCACTATTTAAGGCTACTGGTCCCTGGCTTTCGCGAGCTTAAAGTGCGGGCATTCGGTGCTCGTGGGCAAGTGCTGGCTTTCTGGAGGGAGGACGGTCTGGATGATGATCTTAGCCTGGCGGATCTCTCGGATGGAATCCTTCGTCTTATATGTTGGACTCTTCTTTGCGTGGTTCCGCATCCGCCCACATTGATTTGCATCGATGAACCTGATCAGGGGGTCCATCCACGAACACTGCCGATTCTGGCGGAATTATTTCAGAAAGTGTCCGAGCGAACGCAAGTCATCGTCACTACCCATAACTCTTATTTCCTGTCTCAGTTCGATTTGGATTCCATTTCCGTGATGAGGAAAGAGGACGGACGAGCCAAATTTCTGCGCCCGCAGGACTCGCAGGTATTGGTCGATATGCTTCAAGATTTCGGCAGTGATGAGATTGAACTATTACATCGTTCAGATGAATTGGAGCGATTAGCATGAATGTGGTCGTCTATGTCGAGGGCCCGGCGGATGAAGCGGTTATGAGAACATTGTTGAGACCGCTCTTAGAACGCAAAGCGCAGCTTGGCATAGCAATAGATTTTTTTGAAGCACCATCGGGTAATAAGAAAGCCAGCGTTTTGACGAAGGTGCCTGTTGCTGCCGTAAATATCCTTCGAAATAATCCACTGGCTATTGTCATCGCTGTTCCAGATCTATACCCCAGGAATATAGGTTTCCCTCATGAAACTGTTCAGGAGTTGCGAGACGGAATGATGGATCTGTTCAATCGTACTCTTGTAAAGAAGGGGATTGATGACATTAGACTAGCTGAGCGATTTCACGTATTCTGTTTTAAGCACGATCTTGAGGCTCTGGTTCTTTCAGATCCAGAAGCGTTACGGAACAGATTGAATGTTGAAAGTCTTGTTCCGACGTGGACCATTCCGGTTGAAGACCAAAATCATGATCGGCCTCCAAAGCGAGTTGTTGAAGACCTGTTCAGGGAACAGGGAATGCGATATAAGGGAGCAGTTGATGCCTCTCTTATGTTGAAGGATGCTGACTACCGGATCATTGCTGAACGCTGTTTCCAATGCTTCAAGCCCTTTGTCCAGTTCCTGGAGAATTTGGGCCTGCACACCATGTAACATTCGATATTCCCAATGGACGAGCTGCCCGAAAACCGGCAGTTCATCGTCGTACCAATTCATGGCATCCGCACGACATATCGCGACCCCGAAACCAGCCCCCGAGCTTACCGAGCGGGAGGAGCTTGTGCTGCGCTATATCGTCCAGCACTATATCCTCACGGCCAATCCGGTCGGCTCCCGTTATATTTCGAAGCGGCTGGAGGAGGAATCGGTTTCCGCGGCCACGATACGGAACGCGATGGCCGATCTGGAGGAGAAGGGGTATATCTCCCATCCGCATACATCGGCCGGAAGGGTGCCGACCGATCGCGGTTATCGCCTTTACGTGGATTCGCTGGTCCGTGGCGACAAGCTGAGCGTGGCGGAGCGGGCGGCGATCCGCAACCAGATCAACCCGGCCGCGGCAACGCCCGTGCTGATGAAGGAGGTCTCCCGGCTGATTGCCTCGATATCGCTTCAGCTTGGCATTGTCACCGCGCCGGAACTGCTGGATAGCCGTCTTGAGCGTCTTGAGCTTGTGCCGCTTTCCAGCACGCGGCTGCTGGTGGTGCTTTCGCTCCGCGCCCGGCTTATCAAGACCGTGACGCTGGAGGTGCAGGAGGAGATTCCGCGCGAACAGATAGATTTCCTGGTTCAGATTTTGAATGAGCGTTTCGGCGGACTGACGCTGCGCGAGATACGATCAAGCTGCCGCGAGCGGCTTCGGGATGTGGTGGACGAACGCTCCGACAGCCTCCTCAAAGTCCTCCTCGATTCATCCGACAAGATCTTCACGGGATCGTCCGAGGGGGAGCGCATCCAGATTTCGCCGACGCAGAACATCCTTCGTCATCCGGAGTTCGCCAACCCGGATCAGCTTCGCGGGATTGTGGAGCTGGTGGAGAATGAGGAGATGGTGATTCATCTGCTGGACGGGCATTCCGGCGAGGAGCATACGGTGGATATCACGATCGGCGGGGAGCATGGGAACGAGCGGATGGTGGATTACAGCCTGATCACCACCCGCTACAAAGTGGGAACCACGACCGGAACAATCGGGCTGATAGGGCCGAAGCGGATGAATTATTCGAAGATGATCACGGTGGTGGAATACATCGCCAGAACGATCACCGATAATTTTCATGACGGGTAGGCGTCCCCGGGCGCGGCCGCGCCGCTTACGATTCGTTGAACCTCTCGGCGAATCCCGGCGGCGGATGCTTCGTAAGGCGGATGCACGCGGAGAGTAACGGGGGGCGGTCGGAATAATTCAATAATTATTATGAACAAGCGAGAAATTCCAATCGACGATTCGCAGGACAATACTTCGAGCCAGCGGGAGGCCGCGACCGATCAGACGCAGGATGTTGATCGGGTGGCGGAACTGGAAGCGGAAAATGCCCGTCTGCGCGATCACGCGCTGAGGACGATGGCGGACTTCGACAATTTCCGGCGACGGGCGCAGGTGGAGCGGGAGCAGACGGTGCAGTACGCCAACGAGCGCCTGCTTCGGTCGCTGTTGCCGATCATCGATGACTTCCATCGTT
>JBDSJW010000514.1:0-2697 GCA_039917235.1 Kapaibacterium sp. (SeqCode)
GCAAGCGCGGGATCGGACGCGGCAAGCTCGATGATTCCCTTTCCCGAACTCCTTCCCCGCTCGATCCTCAATCTCGATTCATCAATCCGCCAGATGTCGTGGAGATAATCGCGCACCGCGACGGCGACCGAGGAGGAATCGCCGGCGGCGGTCAGGATTGCCAGCGTTGTTCCGGGATGTTCGCGCAGACGTTTTCCGAGAATATTCAACTGCTGGCGGTAGATCGCGTCGGCACCGGCATCGCTCAACCCATCGATCGAAAATGATTTCGTCTCCTCTGCCGACAGCGTCCGCACTTCCGGCGGAAGCGATGCGGCGCCGGCCGGAACGGCGATTGTCCAGGGGAGCGCCACAAAACTTTTGACGAGCGTTTCCCTGATCTGAAGATTTATCTGCTCGGTATCGGTTCCGTTCGGAAGAAGAAAACGAACCTTGATGCTCCCGGCAAGCACCGGCGCCGGACGGGGAACATCGTGGCGATATGACTCGGTAACGGTCGTGGTGATGATCGTTGTACCGACGACATCGAGCGTCTGATTGGCCAGATCGCGACGGACCAGCAGAACCTGATCGTTGGCCGATACGGTTGAAAAGCTTGTGACGGTATCGCGATGATAGATCGTATCGTGGCGGATCACATCAGCAATCCCGCCACCAAATCCCAGCGAAACCCCGAATGTGAGGACGCTCGCCTTCCAGTTCACCCCCGACGCCAGATTTGTCAGCCCAAGCTGCCCCGATAGTTCCGGCATCAGCACCATCGATTCCTTTCTGTTGAGCGGGAGCGACCAGCCGATCCGCCCAAGAATCGCGATCTGCGGCGATGTGACAGTGGGAATCGGCTTGCTGAGCGTATCGGGTAGATCAACGAAATCCCCCGGAGCAATCGTCAACCGCTGCGATTGCTGATAATGCGAGTTCAGCACAAACGCCAGCCGAGGCCCCAGACCAATTTCCAGTTGTTTATACGGATGGATGATGATTGTGGCGTCCGCGCCGATCGGCGTGAAATCGGTGATAAGCGTATGGCGGATGGTGGCCCTGACCGGCCGGCCGTTGATCCCGATAAACACCGTTTCATCGGCGGTCTGCGTGGCGGAAAGCGATTGATAACCAGCGCGCAGCGATACGCCCAGCAGCTTCCCCGGCATAAGCGTCAAAAACGCGCCGCCGCCGAAACCAGCCCCCGATGTTGAACCAAATGTGGCCGGCGGTTTGGGAACTCCGGGAAGATTATCGAACCCGCCGGAGACAAAATTAAAACAGAGATCGCCGTACACGCCAACCCTCCAGGAGGAACCCTGCGCGTATGAAACCGGAACGCCGAGAAACGGAATAAGCGATAGAAAAAAGAGCAGCCGGAGCGCTTGCGAAAGATTCACCGGATGAAACCGGCCATGAGATATCATCATTCACTGTTTCGCGTTAGCATACTCTATTCCACGATAATCATCCGCGTAAGCGATGATCTCCCCGTCATCAGACGGAGAAGATACGTCCCCGGGCCGGGAAAATCCTCCCGGCTGATCGGAATCGACACGGTTACCGGCGTTCCGCTCGCAGGCGAAAGCGATTTGGAAAGATCACGACCAACTTCCACGCCGGAGAGATTGTAAATCTTCAATTGCGCGAATGTACCATACGTCGCGGAGATCACCGCATCCGTTTTCACAAGATCGGGAACAACCGACAGTTCCAGCCCATCGCCGTTGGCATTGATAAGTCGCGGACGTCCCGTGCCGTTATAGATGGAGCCGGAATCGTTATAGATATCCCTGATCGTCAGCACTCCACCAACGCGCACCGGGCTGACCATCCCCGGCGCGTCCCAATGAAAATTGCTGATGGTGATTCCAGTGGATTGGGCATCGCCAAGCAGCCCCCGCATCGGGATGGAGAGAAGGATGTTCCCCGGACTGACCTGACGGTTGGTATCCGAGTTGATATCCAGCGCCGCCTGGCCACCCATCATGCGGAGTCCCGGGATCGAATCAACCGGCAGCGCAAGCGATCCGTTCCAGATAATGGTGCAGTGAAAGCCCGATTGACCTGGAGGAATCGGCGTCGGCACGGAATCGAGCTGAAGCTCAAGATTGAACAACTCCCCCACCGAAACGGTGTCCGAGAGTATCCGCACGCGCGCCGGATAAATCGTCCCCGGCCCCGAACGCGTCTCGATCCTGACATGCAGATTGATCGTGACCGAATCGATCTCCGGCGGCCCCTGATCCTCGCTCTCTCCCAAAAAAAGAACGAGCTGCGCGAATTTTTCTCCCACCGTCAGCCCTGGCGTTTTTCCGGGATCAACATACACGCTGAACTGTTTCCCCCTTGGATCGGGGGGAATCAACGGCGAGATCTGTGCATCCTTCGGCGACTGAATGTTGAACCGGAAAACGCCCTCGGAGTTGTTTCGCAGCGCAAATGATTCCACACGCGCCAGACGGCTGTGCCCACCGCCGCCGCCGCCTCTGGTATAGCGCACATGGAATTCGCGACCAACCTGCCCGGTATTTATCTTGAGCGATTCAAAATCCAGCATCATCGAATCGACCTGAAAATGCGAATCCCGCGGATCATACTTTAATAATCCGCCGCCGCCAGCCAGCAGCCGCCCCCCCGGAATTGCGGAGAGAGCCAGTGCCAGAATCAGCAACGGGGAATAGCGAAGGAGTAGAATCGTACTATTTTTCATGG
>JBDSJW010000515.1:0-12925 GCA_039917235.1 Kapaibacterium sp. (SeqCode)
GGAAACCGGCCAGCCGCCGCTTGCGCTAAACCTCCATTACCTGGTTACCGCCTACACCGATAACGACGACGAGAAGAGCCACCGCCTGATCGGCAAGGCGATGAGCACCCTGCACGACCATCCGGTGCTGGATTCCACCGAGATCAAGGATGCCCTTGCCGACAGCCTTCTACAGGATCAGGTGGAGCGGGTACGCATAGTCCCGGAGTCGGTATCGATCGAGGATATCTCCAAGCTCTGGGCCACCTTCTCGGCCCCCTACAGAATCTCCGCGGCCTATCAGGCATCGGTTGTGCTGATTGAAAGCACCCGGGCGGTAAAGGCGCCTCTTCCGGTTCTCAAGCGCGGGGCGGCCGATCAGGGGGCAATCGCCCTTGCGTCGCCATCCCCCACGCTGACCGAGGTTCGGCCGCCGGCGCCGCAGCCGGGAGCGCAGCCGGGGGATATCCTCTCGATCATCGGCCAGAACCTGGATAGCGATGGTCTGACGGTCATGTTGACAAATCCATATCTCGCCGCCCCGATCGAACTGATACCCGCGCCGGGAGGAACGGCGGAGGCAATCAGCGTGAAAATCCCCGATGCCGCCGATGATCCCCTGTCGCCGTCGAAGTGGGCGGCGGGCATATATACCGCCACGGGAATTGTCAGGAAGGCCGGGCTGCCATCCTGGACCACCAACGAGATCCCCTTTGCGCTCTCCCCGCGGCTTATCGGCATATCGCCGGGAACCGCCCCGCGCGATCTCTCCGGCAATGTGACCCTGACGCTTACATGTATCCCGCAGATCAGGCCGGGACAGCGGGTCACGCTCCTGATCGGCGATCGGCAGATAGCGGTGACGACAATCCCCGCGCCGGCCGGCCCCACCGCGCCGACGGTGCTTACCGTCACCGTTCCGGATGCCGTTCCCGGCACCCATGTGCTCCGCCTCCGCGTTGATGGCGCGGACACCCTTCCGATTATCAGGACCGGCACGCCGCCGACCCTTGCATTCGATCCCAACCAGGAGGTGATAATCACATGAGCGATCTCTCAACCTGGCAGGAAGGGAACGAACGATATCTGACGGCGATGCTCGCATGGCTCCGTCTCCGGCTGGAGCGCATCATCCCGGCCGCCCCGGCGCCAACGCTGACGGCATCCCCGGTCCCCACCCCGCTCTCGCTGCGGGAGCGGCTGCTCCGCCGTAATCCTCCCGCAACGCTCATCACATCAATCGGCGCGCTGCCGGCTTCATCGGCGGTTCCGGATGAGACATTGCGGAAGACGGCGGCGGCTCTGGCGGAGGCCGAATCAATCGATCCGCCTCCGGCCGCGGTTACGCTGAGCCGCAGGTTTGGGCTCTCGCGATTTGAGCTTGATCTCCTCCTCCTCTGCGCCGCGATGGAGCTGGATACCCGCATCGCCTCCCTCTGCGCCCGCGCGCAGGACAACTCCGGCCGACCCTATCCCACATTCGCGCTTGCGCTTGCGCTGTTCGATGATCCGGCCTGGGATGCGCTCTCCCCCGAGCGACCGCTCCGTTACTGGCGGCTGATCGAGATCAACCAGCCCGGCACGCAGCCGCTGACCACAAGCCCGCTCCGCGCCGACGAACGCATCGTCAGCTTTATCAAGGGATTGAACTATCTGGATGATCGTCTCGATCCGCTGGTTTCCCCGCTTGGGCCTGCCCCCTCCGTGTCACCATCGCAGATGGAGGCCGTGGAGCTGATCACCAGCCACCTCCGCTCCGCCGATGGCGACGGGCCGCCGGTTATTCAGCTTGTGGGCGCCGACTCGCCAAGCAAGCAGGGGGTGGCCGCGAGCGTGGCAACAGCGTTCAACATCCATCTCTACAAACTTCCGGTCGGCCTCCTTCCAACGCAGGCCGCCGAGCTGGAAACGCTTGCAAGGCTCTGGCAGCGGGAGAGCACGCTCCTGCCGATCGCGCTCTATCTGGATGCCCGCGATATGGAGTCCGGCGCCCCGTCCGATGGGAAGACGCCGCCGGTACACAGATTTATCGCCCGCGCCGGCACGCTGATTTTCCTCGATACCCGCGATGTTATCTCCGGCCTTCCCCGCGCCACCATTACGCTCGATATCGCCAAACCGACCCCGCCCGAGCAGAGGGCCGCATGGCTGAACGCTCTCGGACCGGACAGCACCGAACTGGCCGATAGCCTTGCCGGACAGTTCAACCTGAACCTTGACGAGATCGACCAGATCATCTCCGGGATCGGGGATGACACGCCGGCCGCCGAGCGGAACGATAGCGTATGGGGATCGTGCCTGATCCGCACGCGACCGCGCCTGGACGCGCTGGCGCAACGGATCGATGCCCGCGCCACATGGGATGATATCGTGATCCCTGAAGCCGAGGGGCTGCTGCTCCGGCAGATAGCCGCGCAGGTCGGGCAGCGGAGCAAGGTCTACGATGAATGGGGGTTCCGTGGAAAGATGAACCGTGGGCTTGGCATCAATGCCCTCTTCGCCGGCGAAAGCGGCACCGGCAAGACGATGGCGGCCGAGGTGATTGCCAATGATCTCCGGCTCAATCTCTATCGCATCGATCTCTCCGCCGTGGTCAGCAAGTATATCGGCGAGACCGAGAAGAACCTCCGCCGCCTCTTCGACGCCGCCGAGGATGGTGGCGCCATCCTCTTCTTCGATGAGGCCGATGCCCTCTTCGGCAAACGGAGCGAGGTAAAGGACAGCCACGACCGCTACGCGAATATCGAGATCAACTATCTCCTCCAGCGTATAGAATCATATAGCGGGCTGGCGATCCTGGCAACGAACATGAAGAGCGCCCTGGACGCGGCATTTATGCGCCGGCTCCGTTTCATCATCAGCTTCCCCTTCCCCGGCCAGCCGGAGCGGAGAGAGATGTGGCGAAAGGTCCTCCCCGCCGAAACCCCGACCGAGGGGCTCGATTTTGAGCGGCTTGCAAAGCTGAACCTGACCGGCGGCAGCATCAGCAACGTGGCGATCAACGCCGCATTCCTCGCCGCGCGGGATAACTCCCCGGTGACGATGCCCCATATCCTGGACTCCGCCCGCGCTGAGTTCCGCAAACTGGACCGCCCGGTCAGCGAGGCCGATTTCCGCTGGACTCCGCCGGCATCCGGGAGCGCCGTCGCATGAATATTTCCATCCATATCGAGCAATTGATTCTGGATGGCGTCGATATCAGCCACGCCGATCGCCCCGCGTTGCAGGCCGCCATCGAAACCGAGCTGGCGCGGCTGCTGGCGGATGGTGCGGCCGCCGACGGACTTCGCGCCGGAGGGGCCGTGCCGGTGCTTCGCGCCCCGGCGATCGATCTGGTCAGGGGAAGCACGCCGGCGCGCATGGGAGAGCAGATTGCCGGAGCGGTTCATGGAGGGCTGGGGAAATGAGAACGATGAAGAGGGGCGGGGAAGAACAATGAGCAGGTCGCTGGATGCTCGGCCGGAGCCTAGCATTGCCCCTCCTGAGCGCGACGCCAGGCTGTTGCAGCGCTCCTGCGCCTGCGGCCAGCATACGAAGGGGGAAGGCGAATGCGCGGAGTGCGGCAAACGGAAACTCCAGCGCCGCGCCGGAACGGGACGCGATCTCCCCGGAATCCCCCCGATCGTTGACGCGGTACTCCGCGCCCCCGGCCGGCCGCTGGAGGCGCAAACGCGGGGGTTTATGGAACCACGATTCAGTCACGACTTCAGCCGCGTCCGGATCAGCGGCCAGGGTCGGCGACTGTCGGCATCCGATCCGGCAATCAGTTCGCCGGCCGATCAATCGGAACGGGAGGCGGAACTGGTCGCGGATCGGGTGACGAAGAGCGAGGGGAGGATGCCGGAGCGATCAAGCTGGTACGATTTCGGGCATGTGCGGGTTCACACGGATTCCGCGGCGGCGGAATCGGCGGCGGCGGTAAACGCGCTGGCCTACACGGTCGGCAACCATATCGTCTTCGGCGCGGGGCACTATGCGCCGGCGGATGCCGAAGGAAGATCGCTCCTGGCGCATGAGCTGACTCACGTGGCGCAGCAGGACAGGGCGGGCACGGAAACGGGGATGGTGCAGCGAAGCGCCTACGGGTTCTTCAGCAACATCGTTCAATCAATCTTCAACTACGATTTCTCCCGCTCAACGCTGGAGGAATATCTGAAGATTCTGGATACCACGGGGAAGATCGAGGACGATTACGACAGCGACAATAAGGCGGTTCAGATCGTCCGGTCGTGGAACAAGGATGAGGCGCTCTACGTGCTGACGCCGCGACGCAAGGCGCTGCTGATCCTGGAGATGCTGAGTGGCTCTGTCGGCGGCGATGATCAGGGAGGAATCCTCGATCTGCTGGAACGCTCCGACGGCGCCACGCTGGACTACATCTTCAACGCCGGCGGGGTAAAGCACGAGAAGCTCCTCTCGGAATTCGGCGTCAAGCGGGAACAGCTCTACCGGTTCTACCAGCGGCGCTTCCCCGCGGCGTACAACTTCAACGATGTCTATTTCGGCAACCCCGAGCCGACAGCTCCCGATCTGAAAAGGCTGAACGAGACAAAGCGGGGCGGCGAGAAGATCCGGTCGGAAGGGAACTTGGTGCAGACCGGCGATCCGCTGCCGCAGACCGGGAACGCGGGCTACAGCAGCATCAAGTCCAAGGAGACGAAGAAAAGGACGGAGCCGATCCAGCAGCTTGCCGAGGCCGATCAATGGATCAACGAGATCTACGGCCCCTACCTCCTCGATGACAGGAAACCGACCGCGAAAGGGGGATATGCCGCCACGAATGTCACGATGACCGAGGCGCACCCCAGCCCGGACTCGCCGAATTTCGAGGAGGCGATCGATAACTGCGTTGCGCTGGGGAACAAAAGATCCGAATGCGAATACAGCCAGAAGGATACGATCGCATTCTACGACAGGGACAATTCGCGCATCGTGGTTCGCACCGACAAGGAGATGCCGCATTCCCGGCTGCACGAGGTGGTTCATGCCTACTCCAGCAAGGATGTGGACAAGCTGGCCTATTACGCGAAAGAGGGGCTGACCGAGTACTTCACGCGGCAGATCATCCTCCGCCGATCCGCCAGCGGGAAGCATCCGAACGAGAAGCCGCTGGCGATCGAACAGGCATACAGCGGGCCGTACCAGGCCATCCTGGAACTCTCGCTCGAAGTCGGCGAGGATTTCCTGGCGAAGGTCTACTTCCAGGGGAATATCAAATCGCTCTGCGAACGGCTCGGGAAAAGTCGCTACGATAAGTGGTCGGAGGCGATGAAGAGCAAGGACGACTGGCAGGAGGCCATCACCATCCTGCGGACAAAGGAACCGGCCGCCCCGGCGAAGGCCGGTGGAAGCTCATCGGAAGGATGTTCGTGAACGGAGCAGCGCGATAATGCAACGGGAAACCACCTCCCCCCTGCCGGAGACGACCGGGCGCAAACCCGTCGGCATCCTCCGGCGGAAGTGCGATTGCGGAACGCACACCGTGGCGGGGGGAGCCTGCAAATCCTGCATCGCCGGTGATGACGCACTCCTCCGGCGGAAACCGGCCGGTGAGCATTCCGCGCCGATGGTGGCTCCCGATATCGTCCACGACGTACTCGGCTCCGGCGGCGAGACGCTGGATGGCGAGACCCGCACCCGAATGGAGCCGCGCTTCGGCCATGACTTCAGTCGCGTCCGGATCCACACCGGCGGGAAAGCCGCGGAGTCAGCCAGAATCGTTGGCGCGCTGGCGTACACGGTTGGGGATGATGTGGTCTTCGGCGGCGGGAACTACCGGCCGGGGACGGCGGAGGGGGCACGGCTTCTGGCGCACGAGCTTACGCATGTTGTGCAGGGGAAGGGAACGGTTCCGGCGCCGAGGGCGAAGCTGGAGATAGGCGCGGCCGATGATTCATTCGAGCGGGAGGCCGATCGCGTCGCGGCGAACATCATGGAGGGAGCAGCGGTATCGGCGATGGGAGATCGGGCGGCGGTGCTGCGGCGGGTGAGCTTCGGGCAGAAGATCGCGCGGTTCTTCGGCGGCGGCACATTCGACGAGCCGGAGCTGCTGGCCTACCTGGAGTTGCTGAACACGAGCAAACGGATCGAGGACAATTACGACAGCGACAACAAGGCGCGCGACGTGGTGCGGCGCTGGAAGGCAAAGGAGCCGAAGTTCGCGATCATCACGATCCCGACCAGAATCCTCCTGATTCAGGAGATGCTCTCCGGCTACGTTAGCGGCGACGACGAAAACGCAATCCTCGATCTCCTCACCGAGGCGATCACCGGCGAACGGACGACGATCATCACAACGGTCGGCGCCGACACGTTGAAAAAGGGCTTCAGCGGCGACAACCTGAAGAAACTCCTCGCGCTGATCGAGTCGGAGCAGGAGAGCGTCGGCCTGGCTGGTAGCGAGAAATGGACGATGGAGGGGGTGATGGAGATCATCAACCGGCACGGGGATGACTCCGCGCTCCGCACGCTGATCGATCAGGGATACAAGGTCTTTAGCGTGGAGGCAGCGTTCGATAAGTGGAAAAACAACGCGGACGGGACGATCGTGGAGGAGGAGCTTAAGGGATTCCGCGGAAACACCTGCATCACTGTTGAGGATGGCTGCCCGAAACCGAAGGAGATCAGGATACGCGAGGCGTTGAACGACAACGGGGCCGCCACCGCCCTCTTCCACGAAATCCAGCACGTGGTCCGTGGCGAAACGGCCACGCATGATGACGAACTGAATGAGGAAGTGGATGTCCGCGTGGATACCGAGGAATTCCGTACCCGGCACGGCATGGGCCCATTCAAGCCCTCGTATCGCAACCCCGATGGCTCGGTGAACAAGGCCGCGATCGACAAGGAAGTACACGGCTCCGGCCATTACAATCCGAGCGATCGCGAGCGGGTTGGCCGGCGGTATCAGGGGGAGAAGGAGATAACAGGCTGGCAGGTTCCGGCGAAGAACGGCAAGTGATCGGCGAGTGATATCACGGTGGGAATCCGGGGGATTCGGAGATCGAGATTCAGCCCACGGGCGGGCGACCCAATTTGACAGGCATTTCAAGGACTTGGCATGAGCACGTTTCCAAACACTCCGCGAACGCTCAAGGGAGGCATCGTCCTGCTGGACCCCGAGACATCGGCCCTGCAACGGATTATCGCGTTGCAGTACAACCCGGACACCCTCTCCCGCACATTGCAGGCGCAGGGGACCGGCGAGAACGGCGACCGATCGGAGGCACTGCGGCTGAAGGCGCCGCCGGTGGAGACGCTCAAGCTGGAGGCGGAGATCGACGCGACCGATCAGCTTGAATTTCCCGACAGCAACCCGAACGCCGTGCAGGCGGGGATATATCCGCAACTGGCGGCGCTGGAGACGATCATCTATCCCACCAGCAGCAAGCTTCTGGCGAACAACAGCCTGGCGCAGGGGGGAACGCTGGAGATCATCCCGATGCAGGCCCCGCTCACCCTCTTTATCTGGAGCAAGAACCGGGTGATTCCGGTGAGGATCACCGAGTTCTCGATCACCGAGGAGGCGTTCGATATCAACCTGAACCCGATACGCGCCAAGGTAAGCCTGGGGATGCGGGTTCTGAACGTGAACGATCTTGGCTTCACCAGCAAGGGAGGAAGCCTTTACATGATTTATCAGCAGCAGAAGGAACGGCTGGCGGCGCTTGCCCCCGGCGGCACCTTCGGCGCACTCGGCATAGGAGGAATTCCATGACGGATCAACTACAGGCGATGCTCGGGCTTGGCTCGGCCGCCCCACGGAGCTTCCCGCCAACCAGCCGCTACAGCGGCGTGGATACGGCCACGCTGGAGGCCCAGGGGAAGACCATCATCTATCTCCGCCGCCGGTTCGTTCCGTCGCCGGAACGCTTTGCGCTCCTTCAGGAACATCTGGTTTCCGACGGCGACCGGCTTGATAATATCGCCGCCCATTACCTGGGCGATCCCGAACAGTTCTGGCGGATCTGCGACGCCAACGCCGTGATGCGACCGGAGGATGCCACCGAGCCGGTGGGACGGCGGCTGAGAATCACATTGCCGGAAGGGATTCCGGGAGGGATCGATGGTTAAAGGGGTCAACATGACGCTGATGATCGGGCCGGCCGTGCCGATCCCCGTTCCGCAGTCGGTGCTGGATGCGCTGGTCAGCGTGGAGGTAACCAACAGCACCACGGGGCCGAGCATTTTCCAGCTTACGTTCAACCTCAGCAACAACTCGCCGTTGCAGACCATCTTTCTCCTCTCCGGCGGAAGCCCCATCCCCCTGATCCGCGTGGTGATCGTCGCCACGATCAACGGGTCGGCGGAGGTGCTGATCGATGGCGTGATGACAAACCATCAGCTTACCCCCGGCAACGACGGAGGTCACTCCACGCTGACGGTGACGGGGGAGGATCTGACGAAGGTGATGGGCTACATCGATTTCAGCGGCATCCCCTACCCGGCGATGCCCAGGGAGGCGCGCGTGGCGATCATCCTGGCGAAGTACGCGGTGTTCGGCGTGATCCCGATGGTGATCCCGAGCATCCTGATCGATATCCCCCTCCCCACCGAGCGGATACCGCGGCAGCAGGGGAACGATCTTGCCTACGTCAGGCAGCTTGCCGATGATGTTGGCTATGTCTTCTATATCGAACCAGGCCCGTTCCCGGGGACCAGCGTGGCGTACTGGGGGCCGGAGATCAAGGTCGGGATTCCGCAGCCGGCGCTGAACCTGAACATGGACGCGCATACCAACGTGCAGTCGCTGAACTTCACCTACAACTCGGAGAAGGCAACGCTGCCGATCGTCATCATCCAGAACCCGCAGACAAAGGTGCCGATCCCGATTCCGATACCGAGCATCACCCCCCTGAATCCCCCGCTCGGAGCCGTTCCGCCGATCCCGAAGAACATCACCTTTATCACCGGCACCGCCAAGCTCTCGCCGATCGAGGCGGCGATCATCGGGCTTACAAAGGCGGCCAAAACCGCCGACGTGGTGGAGGGAACGGGGGATCTGGACGTGGTCCGCTACGGACGGATTCTCAAGGCCCGCAAGCTGGTGGGCGTTCGCGGAGTCGGGATGGCGTTCGATGGCCTCTACTACGTGACAAGCGTCAAGCACAGCATCAAGCGCGGCGAGTACAAGCAGCACTTTACGCTGAGCCGCAACGGACTTATTTCCACCCTCCCAAAGGTGCCCGCATGAGCGAAGCAGCGACCAAGTATTACGGAAAGTACCGCGGCACGGTGCTCAACAACATCGACCCGATGCAGATAGGACGGATTCAGGTGATCGTCCCCGATGTCTCCACCATCCTCCCATCAAGCTGGGCAATGCCCTGCGTGCCGATCGCCGGCAAGCAGATGGGAACGTATGTGGTGCCGCAGATCGGGGCGGGCGTCTGGGTCGAATTTGAACAGGGGGACCCCGATTACCCGATCTGGGTGGGGGGCTTCTGGGGTATCGTTGCGGAGGTGCCGGTGCTGGCGCTGGCGGGGATACCGGCAAGCCCGAACATCGTCCTTCAGACCACCGCGCAGAACGCGATCGTGATAAGCGATCTCCCGGGGCCGACCGGCGGCATCATGCTCAAGAGCACAACCGGCGCGTCGATCATCGTGAACGATACAGGCATCTACATTCAGAACGGCAAGGGAGCAAGCATCCTGATGGTCGGCCCCACGGTCACCATCAACAACGGCGCGCTGGTGGTGGTCTAAGCCACGCCCTTTGATCATCAGAAGGAGAAGCAACGCATGCCCGGATTTCTACTTCATGTGGGAGCGCAGGTGCTCTGCTCGCACGGCGGACAGGCACAGCCAACCGCCCCCAACCCGCGCGTCATGGTGAGCGGACAGCCAACCGTGACGATGGCCGCCCCGTATGTGGTGGCCGGCTGCGCGCTTCCGCCGCCGACCGCGGGGAACGGCCCCTGCGTGACCGCGCAGTGGATCACGGCAGCCACCAGGATCACCTCCAACGGACAGCCGCTGCTGCTGCTGGATAGCCAGGCGATATGCGCCCCGACCGGCACACCACTCATCATCGTGGCGACGCAGACGCGCGCCACCGGAATCTGAGCCATGAATATCGATTTCCCTTTTCATATCGACGGGCGCGGACGAACCGCGAGCGCCGGCGACGATGATCATATCCGCGAGATGATCGAGCAGATCCTCTTCACCAACCCCGGCGAACGGGTCAACCGGCCAGACTTCGGCGGCGGGCTTCTTGCGCTGGTCTTTGCCCCCAACAGCCCGGAACTGGCGGCCGCCCTTCAGTTCACCACCCAGGCCGCCCTCCAGCGCTGGCTTGGCGATGTGATCGAGCTTGCGGGGCTGGAGGTGACAAGCCAGGATTCCACCCTCCGCGTGGTGGTCCAGTACAGAATCCGGCGCACCGGCGAACTTCGCACCGATACCATTGAACGGAGCGCGGCATGATAAACTCTTCAACACCCGACTGCACCATCGAGGAACGCCGCGGCAAGGTACGCGAGCAGGGCCTGAACGGCATCGATTACCTGGAGGTGAGCGATGACCAGCGCACCCTTACCGTCTACTTCCTCGGCAAGGCGCCGACGTATATCGACCGCCGGAACGTTGTGATCAGCGGCGGCAGGCGGATCACCGGCATCAACGTGATCGATCTCTCCCTCTGCATCCTGGTCGATGAGGATCGGGATGACTGCATGAAAGTGGTGGTCGATCGCCCCGGCGATTTTTCCACCTATACGCTCTGCGTGGTGGAGACCGATGAGAGCGGCCGACCAACCGGCAAGCCGCTCCAGGGATTCGATCCCCGCTATTCCTGCGTGGAGTTCAGCTTCAAGGTCGGCTGCCCGAGCGACCTGGATTGCCTCCCCACCCCCTGCCCCCCCGTGGCACTGGAGGAGCCGGAGATAGATTATCTGGCAAAGGATTATGCCAGCTTCCGCCGCCTGATGCTGGATCGACTTGCGCTGATCATGCCGGACTGGCGCGAGCGGCATATCCCCGATATCGGCATCACACTCGTGGAACTGCTTGCATACGTTGGGGACCATCTCAGCTACTATCAGGACGCGGTCGCCACGGAAGCCTATCTGGGAACGGCCCGGCAGCGGATATCCCTCCGCCGTCACGCGCGGCTGGTCGATTATCTGATTCATGAGGGATGCAACGCCCGCGCCTGGGTTGCCCTTCACACGTCGATCGACCGATCGATCGATCCCCGGGAGATATATTTTATCACACCAAGTCCCGAGAACGATATCGCCGGCGGCGGCACGCTCACGGCCGATGATCTCAGAAATATCCCCACGGAGAACTACGAGGTGTTCGAGCCGCTGCTGGAACATCCCGCCGATCCCATCCAGCTTTTTCACGCCCACAACCGCATCGAGATCTACACCTGGGGCGATGCCGGCTGCTGCCTCCCGAAAGGGGCAACGTCATGCACGCTGAAGGACTGGAATCGCGACACCGTCAAGGTTGTGGAACGGGGGGAGGAGGCCGGAGGCGGCTACGTCTTCGACTCAAAACGCCCCGAACGAACGCTCCATCTGAAGGTCGGCGATGTGCTGATCTTCGAGGAGACGATCGGCCCCAAAACCGGCAACCACGCCGATGCCGATCCGCGCCACAGGCAGGCGGTGCGGCTTACCCGAGTTGAACAGGGACTTGATGAACTCTACAACCGCCCCGTGGTCGAGATAGCGTGGGATGATGCCGATGCCCTTGCATTCCCCCTCTGCATCTCGGCAATCGGTCCGGCGGAGGATGGCTGCGAGCTGCTCGAAAACATCACCATCGCGCGCGGCAATGTGCTGCTGGTGGATCATGGTGCAACGCAGCCGCCGGAATATCTCGGCGCCGTCCCGCTGGAGACATCCCAGGCCGTCTGCGACGGAATCGGCAGTCTGACGGAGATAGCATTGACATCGGGGATCTTCCGGCCACGGCTGGCGGGAGCGCCCATCACGTTCAGCAGTCCGCTCAAGCCGATGCTCCCCGCCTCGCGGGCGCTGCTTCAGTCCCCCGCCGGTGCGCTGCCTCGGATCGATCTCCGCGCCATCCCCGGCGCCCCCGATGGAAGCCAGCCGCTCTACAACTATGCCGACATCGCCGACCCGCGCGCGCTCCTCACGGATCTGATCAATCACGATGATCCGGTCGCCGCCGCCCTCCGCGGGCTGCTCGCGGTGGGAACGCGCGCGTTGCTGGAGGAGTATCGGGAGGCCGGGGGAACGCCCGCCAATGCGCTCCTTGCAGCTCTTCAGAACGATCTCGGAAAGCTCGTCCGGCGCTGGCGTCCGCGCCCCGATCTGCTGGAGAGCTACGGGGATGATGCTGATTTCGTGACGGAGATCGATAACGACGGCATTGCCCACCTCCGATTCGGCGATGGCGAGCTTGGAGAGGAGCCGGAGGCCGGAACCGGATTTGACGCGATCTACAGGACGGGGAACGGCCCCGCCGGCAATGTCGGCGCGGAGTCGATATCGTGCCTGGTCTATCGCGACTCCGCCCCCAGCGGCATCACCATCACTGCTCGCAACCCGATGCCGGCAGGCGGCGGCACGGCGCAGGAGTCGATGGGGGATGCGCGACTTAACGCGCCGCACGCATTCAGGAGCGAGCTTCGCCGCGCGATCACCGCCGATGACTACGCGGCAATCGCCGGAAGAAACGGCAACATCCAGCGCGCCGCCGGGCTGCTCCGGTGGACCGGAAGCTGGTACGAGATGGAGGTGGCCGTGGACCCGCGCGGCACCGATGAGCCGATGCCCGCCCTCCTCGACCAGGTGGAGGGGGCCATCTATCCCTTCGGCCGCATGGGCTACGACCTGAACGCGCGGCAGGGACGCTATGTCCCGCTGGATATCGAGCTGACGGTCTGCGTCCTCCCCCACTATCTCCGGGGGCATGTGAAGGCCGCCCTCCTCTCAACCTTCAGCAATCGTCGCGGCCCAGACGG
>JBDSJW010000516.1:0-7003 GCA_039917235.1 Kapaibacterium sp. (SeqCode)
AAGGTTAATCAACGAGTTATCGCCAATCTGTGGAGTGGGGCAAGGCCCAGTCTCTTCACAAAGCGGTCTTACTAGATAGAAAGAACGAGCGATATGGGAATTCGCACTAGCAAACCATTTACCGCAGCACGCCGGTATTACTCGACCTCCACGTTCGAGGAGATTACAACCTCGACGCCCGAGAAGTCGCTGTTGGCTCCCCTCAAGAAGAGCGGTGGACGTAACAACACGGGGCGCATTACCTCGCGTCATCGTGGCGGCGGCCATAAGCGGCAGTATCGCATCATCGACTTCAAGCGTAACAAGCTTGGCATCGAGGCAACCGTGGCGACGATCGAATACGATCCGAACCGTTCATCCCGCATCTGCCTTCTGGAGTATGCGGACGGCGAGAAGCGATATATCATCGCTCCGAACCATGTGAAGGTTGGCGACAAGCTGATGGCCGGACCGGAGGTGGAGTTCCGCGATGGAAACGCCTGCCCGATTGGCCGGATGCCGCTTGGATCGTTTGTCCATAACATCGAGATGAAGCCGGGGAAGGGGGGGCAGCTCAGCCGCTCCGCCGGATCCTCCGCTCAGGTGATGGCACGCGACGGCGTCTTCACGCAGATCAAGCTCCCTTCGGGGGAGGTTCGGCTGATTCGGAATGACTGCTATGCCACATTCGGCGTGGTTGGCAACTCCGATCACGAGAACATCTCGCTGGGCAAGGCCGGGCGCATGCGCTGGCTGGGTGTCCGCCCGCAGACGCGAGGCATGGCGATGAACCCGATTGATCACCCGAACGGTGGTGGTGAAGGCCGCTCCAAGTCGGGCGGTGGCCGCCAGCATCCGGAATCGCCGTGGGGCAAGTACGCCAAGGGATTGAAGACGCGGAAGAAGAAGAACGTCAGCAACCAGTACATCGTTCGTCCTCGCGGCAAGAAGTAAATCCTGGTGGCGTAGAGCTATCGAGATAGAGAGAGCAAGTATTCAAAACTCTACAGGGCATAATAGACAATGGCACGCTCGTTAAAGAAGGGACCGTACGTTGACATCAACCTCTCGGGGAAGGTCGACACGCTGAACAACCAGGGCTCGAAGCGGGTGATCAAGACCTGGGCGCGCGCCTCGACGATTGCTCCGAACTTTGTTGGACACACCTTCGCGGTTCACAACGGGAACAAGTTTATCCCGGTGTATGTCACCGAGAACATGGTGGGGCACAAGCTGGGGGAGTTCTCACCGACGCGCACGTATCGCGGCCACACCGGTGCCGGCAAGCGCTAGACGCCAGGCGGTCCGTAGGGTAGATCCAGTAGAACGAATCGATAGCCTTCGGGCGACACTTTGGAGATAGAACAATGTTTGTTGAAGCTCGCGCACTTCGTAGAAATATCCATTCCTCACCGCGCAAGATGCGCCTGGTGATCGACCTGATCCGTGGGAAGAACGCCGCAGTGGCGCTCGGTATCCTTCGCTTCAGCGCCAATCATGCATCGCACGATGCGGAGCTGGCCCTTCGTTCAGCCACGGCGAACCTCCTACAGAAGGATGACCGGATCGACCCGGATACCGTGGTTGTGAAGGAAGTGTTCGTCAATCAGGGGACCACAATGAAGCGTATGCTTCCGGCCCCGATGGGACGTGCTTACCGCATGCGTAAGCGCTCGAACCATCTGACGATCATCGTGGCGGGAACGACGAAAAAGTAAACGATAATACAGACCAGATAAACGAGAGCCATCTTGGGACAGAAAACACATCCAGTAGGACTTCGACTCGGCATCATCCGCTCGTGGGATGCCAATTGGTACGACGAGAAGAACTTCGCGGCCAAGCTGACCGAGGATACCATGGTGCGCAACTATCTGCGCAATCGTCTGAAGCGCGCGGGGGTGAGCCGTATCGTAATCGAGCGGACCGCCAAGCAGATGCGCCTGACGATTCACACTTCCCGCCCCGGCGTTGTGATCGGCCGTTCCGGCAAGGAGATCGCGCAGTTGGAGGAGGAGGTGCGGCAGGTTGCCAAGAAGGACGTGAAGATTCTCATTCATGAGATCAAGCGTCCGGAGCTGGATGCATATCTGGTGGCGGAGAATATCGCGCAGCAGCTCGAAGGTCGTATTGCTTTCCGTCGCGCCATGAAGCAGGCGATCAGCTCCGCGATGCGGATGGGCGCCGAGGGAATTCGAATCATGTGCGCGGGACGCCTCGGCGGCGCGGAAATGAGCCGTACCGAGCAGTATAAGGAAGGGCGCATCCCGCTCCACACGCTTCGCGCCGACATCGATTACGCCCAGGTGACAGCCCAGACCAAGCAGGGATCGCTCGGCGTAAAGGTCTGGATCTGCAAGGGCGAGGTGATCGGCCAGCAGAACCAGCCTATCTAAGCCGGACCCGAACTCAGGAAGTACGGATTACTGACCAAGGACTCTGAACAATGCTATTACCGAAGAGAGTTAAATATCGCAAGACCCAGCGTGGGCGGATGACCGGCAAGGCATTTCGCGGCTCGACGATAGAGTTCGGCACCCACGCGATCAAGTCACTTGAGCCGGCCTGGATCACCAGCCGTCAGATCGAATCGGCGCGTATCGCGATCAACCGCGAGATGAAGCGCGACGGAAAGATCTGGATCCGGATTTTCCCGGATAAGTCGGTGACGAAGAAGCCAGCCGAGACCCGTCAGGGATCGGGCAAGGGATCGCCGGAGTTCTGGGTTGCGGTCGTAAAGCCGGGGCGCATTCTGTTCGAGGTAGGCGGCGTAGCCACCCCGATCGCGCTTGAGGCCCTCCGCCGCGCCAGCCACAAGCTGCCGGTGAAGACCAAGATCATCACTCGCCCGGATTATGCCGGCGACGAGACGCTCCGCTGACAGGCCAGATCGAACACGAAGAAACAATCGCGAGATAGAAATGAAGTCAACGAAACCTTCCGACCTGCGGGGCCTGACCGATACGGAGCTCCAGAACCAGATCAACGAGAACGAGCGCTCTCTGGTCGACATGCGCTTCAAGAAGGCAGTGGGGCAGCTCGAAAGCCCGGCCGCTCTCCGCACGATCCGCCGCGATATCGCACGGATCAAGACGATTCTCCGCCAGCGCGAGCTTGGCAAGTAACGCACCCCCCTTGTTGGCGGGGAAAGTTTCCAGAACAGTCATTGAGCACGATCCGTAGATAGAGACGCCATGCAGGAAGAACAAAATCAGTCCGCAGAGAATACCGCAGAGAATGAGGCTGCCAACAGCACCGCCACCGGCGATCCGCTGAACCTCATGCAGAACTCACCTGCTGGAGCCAGCGCTCCCGCGAGCGCCGAGGGGGGGGGAGAGAATGCTCCCGCCGCCGGACGCCGCAAGGTCCGCACCGGCCTGGTGGTCTCTGACAAGATGAACAAGAGCATTGTCGTGACCGTGGTTCGCCGCGTGCGTCATCCGCTCTATAAGAAATACTTCAACAAGACCAAGCGGTACATGGCGCACGACGAGCAGAACGAGTGCCACGTGGGGGACACCGTTCGGATCATCGAAACCCGTCCGCTCAGCGCCCACAAGCGGTGGCGCCTGGATACGATTGTCGAGAAGGCGAAGTAAGAACCGGCGGTATGGCGGATCGGCTCCGGTCCGCCAAACAGTAATCAGCATTCAAGCAAGTCATAGTCCTTTTGCGTCCTCCGGTCGCAGAAGTTCCTAAAGGGGAGAGACAGTCATGATCCAGGAAGAAACCAACCTTGTAGTTGCCGACAACTCCGGTGCGCGCAAAGTCCGCTGCATCAGGGTTCTTGGAGGACACGACCGCCGCTACGCCGGCATTGGTGATGTTATTGTTGTCGCCGTGAAGAGCGCGCTGCCGGGCGGAAATGTCAAGAAGGGAGAGGTTTCCAAGGCGGTTATCGTCAGGACGAAGAAGGAGACGCGCCGTCGTGATGGCAGCTACATCCGCTTCGACGAGAACGCGGCCGTGCTGCTGAACAATCAGGGGGAGCCACGCGGCACCCGTATTTTCGGACCGGTTGCCCGCGAGCTGCGCGATCGCAACTACATGAAAATCGTCTCGCTTGCGCCGGAAGTCCTTTAACCCGGGCCACTGAGCATCGGTTCAACCCTGAACCGGAAGGTATTGGGAAGGAATCGTTATCGGACAGGGTCGTCGGCAATCGAATATCTACAATTGTCATGAAGCAGAATCAGAATACAAAGTCGGTCAAGCTTCCCCGCATCAAGAAAGGGGATGAAGTCATCGTGATCTCCGGCTCCGACAAGGGAAAGCAGGGGCGCGTGCTCCAGGTACTTCCGAAGGAAGGTCGCGTTCTTGTTGATGGGGTGAGGATTGCCCGTCGCTCTTACAAGAAGTCGGCGGAATTCCCGGAGGGGGGCATTCATGACAAGGGGATGCCGATCGCCATCTCGAACGTGATGCTTGCCGATCCGAAGAGCGGAGAGCGCACTCGTGTTGGCGTCCGCGTCGAGACCGGGAAGGATGGCAAGGAGACCCGCGTTCGCTTTGCGAAGGCCTCCGGAACCGCATTCAAGGATTAATAGCTGCGAAAACGTTTTTGAACTATGGCTAAAGAGAAAAAGCAACAGGGACAGCAGTCAAGAAGCGAGTCGCAGGCGATCGTCTCCACCGCCGAGGCGGTAACGCCCCGGATGCAGACCAAGTATCGGGAGCAGGTGATTCCGAACCTGGTGAAGCAGTTCGGCTATGCGAACGTCATGCAGGCGCCACGGCTCCTGAAGATCGCGGTCAACCGCGGCGTGGGTGATGCCACCGGCGACGCCAAGCTGCTGACGAACGCCATCGACGAGCTTCAGGTTATCACCGGCCAGAAGGCGATGACGACCAAGGCCAAGAAGGCTATCTCGAACTTCAAGCTGCGCGAGAATATGCCGATCGGCGCCCGTGTCACGCTCCGTGGCGCGAAGATGTACGAGTTCCTCGACCGCTTTATCTCGGTCGCTGTTCCCCGCATCCGTGACTTCCGTGGTCTGCCGGACCGCTCGTTCGACGGGCATGGCAACTACACGCTGGGCGTCAAGGAGCAGATCATCTTCCCGGAGATCGATGTCGACAGGGTTGGCAAGATCGACGGAATGGATATCACCTTTGTCACTTCCGCCACTACGGATGAGGAAGCATATGCTCTGCTAAAGGAGCTTGGCTTTCCGTTCCGCAAGCGGGAGACCGTGGAGACCGAGAACGCCTGAGCGGGGCGCGACGCCTAGAAACTATAGCTATTGACTCATAGAGGATAGATTCCAACGATGGCAAGAAAAAGTTTGATCGCACGGGAAGCAAAGCGTCTGGAGCTTGTCGAGAAGTATGCCGAGCTGCGGGCAAAGTACAAGGCGGAGGGGAACAATGAAGCTCTCCAGAAGCTCCCCCGGAACAGTTCGCCGGTCCGTCTTCGGAATCGGTGCTCGATGACCGGCCGCCCACGCGGGTATTATCGCAAGTTCGGCCTCTGCCGTAACATGTTTCGCATGATGGCTCTCGAAGGGAAGATCCCCGGGATCCGCAAAGCAAGCTGGTAGAGCAAGCATTTCGATAGTGATTATCAACGACTAGCATATCAGAGAACAATGACCGATCCGATAGCAGACTTCCTTACGCGAATTCGCAATGCAGCGAACGCCCGGCACAAGGTCGTGGACATCCCGGCTTCGAGGATGAAAGAGGGCCTCGCGGCGATCCTGAAGGACCAGGGTTTCATCTCCGACTATCAGAGGGTGGAGGATGGGCCGCAGGGAGCAATTCGCCTTACCCTGCGCTATGTCAACGGGTCTCCGTCGATGCTTGGGATGCAGCGTGTCAGCCGTCCTGGTCTGCGCCGTTACGCCGGGTCAACCGAGCTGCCGCGCGTCAAGAACGGGCTTGGCATCGCAATCATCAGCACCTCGCACGGTCTCATGACCGACAAAGAGGCGCGCAGCCGGAATATCGGGGGCGAAGTCCTCTGCTACGTCTGGTAACCGACAACGAGTGAGATTACTTACAGATTAGTTAAGGGTATAAGACGTGTCACGCATTGGTAAAAAGCCGGTCGCCATTCCGAACGGCGTCACAGTCAAGCAGGAACCGGGATTGATCTCGGTCAAGGGACCCAAGGGCGAACTCCGCACGAAGGTCAGCGAAGCCATCAGCGTCGCCATCGAGCAGAACGAGGTCGTGGTAACACGTCCGAACGATCTGGCCGCCAGCCGTGCTGCTCATGGTCTGACCCGTACGCTGATCAGCAACATGGTTCAGGGGGTGAGCGAGGGTTTCTCCAGGAAGCTCGATATCGTCGGCGTCGGTTTTCGCGCCGAGATGCGTGGGACCGTTCTGCAGATGAACCTCGGCTACTCCCATCCGATCATGTTCTTCCCGCCTGCGGAGATTCAGATCGCGGTTCCAACCGCCACGAGCGTGCTGGTTACCGGGATCGATAAGCAGCTTGTGGGCCTGGTCGCCGCGAAGATCCGCTCGTTCCGTCCGCCGGAACCCTACAAGGGGAAGGGCGTGAAGTACGAGGGCGAGGAGATTCGCCGGAAGGCTGGCAAGTCCGCCGGTAAGTAACGTCCGACAGATAATTGAATATTCACTCTCCGCCGTATCCCGCGCATATCGCGCGCCGAGATGGCGGAGGGCTCTGATAATCGAATAGAGACAATGAGCGCAAAAGGAAAGATTGAGCGTCGTAGCCGGCGCAAGTTTCATATCCGCAAGTCGATACACGGCACCGCCGAGCGTCCGCGTATTACCGTCTTCCGCAGCCTGAGCCACATTTATGTGCAGGCTATCGATGACCGCAGCGGCCGTACCCTCGCCCAGGCCTCCAGCCTGAACGATGACGGGGTCACGTCGGTCATCAATGGTGGCGGCAAGATCGGCGTCGGCACGGCGGTCGGCAAAGCGATCGCGGATCGTCTGAAGGATCAGAATATCCAGACGGCCGTGTTCGACCGTAACGGTTATCTCTATCATGGGCGCGTGAAGGCTGTTGCCGATGGCGCCCGCGAGGCCGGCCTCCAGGTCT
>JBDSJW010000517.1:0-4877 GCA_039917235.1 Kapaibacterium sp. (SeqCode)
ATCGGTGCGGCCGTTGGTGATCACAAAATCGATGGTGTCGCGGATCGATGAGCCGGATCTGGTCGCGGTAACCTGGTATAACCCGAATGAGAGGGGATAGAGGCTCCCCTGCATTACCGTCTCATCATTGAGCGGGCGGGGCGGGATTGTGACGGCCCGCATCGTGGGATAGACCTGCGCTTCCGGGAAATACTTCTCCTCCTGCGCCCTGGAGCCGGTGTAGTAGCACCAGGTGGCGAACTCGCAATAGCTGTTTTCGAAGTTCAGGGAACTTGGCTGCAACGCGGCATCCACCGACTCGGTGACGAAATCGTGTTTCTTGAACTCCTCCCAGATGCGCCGCGTGATATCGCGATCGATCCGCTTTGCGAGATAATCCAGATAGAGCACATGCGCGTAGCCGGTGATGGCATCCTGCACATGATTGGTGGAGAATGCAAATGAATCGGGACGCGCCAGGAACCCGCGCACATACTGCCGGTAATCCGGGATGGTGGGATGCACCTGGCGCTCGAACCAGACGGCGGTCGCCTCATAGAGCGTCGCCTCGGCGGAATATTGATACTTGTAGCGGCTGAACTGGATGATATGATTGAACTCGTGCGCGGACGTCACCTTGATCCCGGCAATCCCCTTGGTGGTATAGAGCGCTTCGGAATAATCGTTATCCAGCACCAGAAGCCCGTTAACGGTGTTGGGGCGATCGGTGGGGTTATCCTCCTCGGGATAGGCGAATCCGTAGACATCCTCCGGCAGATCGCAGATATAGACATCGATCTCCGGCCCTGTTCCGCGATGATCATCCGGCGGCGCGTCGAACTTGTACTGGTTAACCTCAATGTCCCACGCATATTCCAGATAGAAATCGGTGGAGTCGATATAATCCGGCGTGCCGTTGCCGTCAAGATCGACCGACGGAACCGCGTCCGGTCCGGTTTTATCGTAATGGATGCGGAAGTGGCGGTGGCTGGTACGCTGATCAAACTGCTTCGGCGACCGGTCGCTACAGACCAATCCCCCCAGCAATTCCCGTTCGAATTTATTCCGCGGGCCTCCATGCGCTCTGATATTCATCAGCGTTTCAGTGCCGCATCGGGCATGGCGCGGGCCATCGTACGCATCATCATCATGAACCTGCGCGACGGTTGCCGCGGTGGTCAGGAGGAGGAGTGGAAGAATCAGATATCGTATGAGCATGACTATCTGGCAAAGTTGAGGGATTGCGCGCGTTCGATAGCAGAGTGTTGAAGGACGTCATCTGCGGCGTCCGGGGACGTTTCAAACGTCCCCGGACATTCACCATCGCTCACTGCGGCGTCCGAAAGGACGCCGCATTCGCTCAGGCTCGGCCGCCTTGCATCTAATTGTCCTTGAACAGTCTGGGTACTCGAAGTTCAAGAGGCTGATAAAAGATCTCTCGCTCAGGTTCGACCGCCTTGCATCTGATTGTCCTTGAACAGTCTGGGTTTTCGAAGTTCAACAGGTCAATAAAAGATCTTTCAGCGCGAGCGTTCCAGTTCCTCGATCCGTTTGCGGCTCTCCAGTCGCGCGGCGCGGCGCAGTTCGGCGGCGGCAAAACGCCGGATTTCATCGGCCGATTCCGGGATCACCTGCGGTGCCGGAACCGGTGTTCCTTCATCGCTCAGCCCCACGAACGTTAGATATGCGGTGTTGGCGTGGACGTGGGTGCCGGTGCGCGGGTTCTCCATCTCCACATGAACGCCCACCTCCATCGATGTCCTGAACACCCGGTTGACCGATGCCTTGAGCGTTACCACCTGTCCCAGCTTGACGGCGGAGAGGAAGCTCATGCCATCGACCGACGCGGTAACGCAGACGCGGCCGGAGTGGCGCATGGCGGCGAGCGCGGCGGCGATATCGATCCAGTGCATCAGCCTTCCTCCCAGAAGATTGCCGAGCTGGTTGGTATCGTTCGGGAGGACAAGCTCGGTCATTTCGACCTGCGAAGCGCGGACGGGGCGAGGTTCGGATTCCATGAATCGGGTTCGGGGTTAATCTGAAAAGATCCTGACGAAATGGGCCTCAACGTTCCGGGATTGTTCGCCGGATAATCCTCGTGAATATCGCGCGATCGGGCCGGCTGGTGCTACTGTTTGCTGGCGTTCATCACATCGGCCTGCCCCAGTTCCCGTTGCGCGCGTGCTCTGGCGTCGGTGGCGGGCTGAAGATATTCGGTATCGGGATAAAGTTCAATGACGCGATCGTAGTAAATCACTGACGCCTTGTAATTCTCCATCTTCGCATACAGTTCGGCGGTCATAAAGTCACGCTTCGCCAGTTTGCCGCGAAGTTCCTTGACGCGACTTTTCGCCAGTTCGGTGAGGGAATCGGAGGGATAGATCTGCGCGAACCCGTTGTAGACATCGATGGCGTACTTGCTCTCGCGCTGATCGCGGTCGTACGAAAGGGAGGATTGATAATATGCCTCGCCGGAACGGTAGAGCGCCATCTTTGTGAATGGGCTGTTCGGAAATGAGGTGCGGAGTCGATTGTAGTTGAACGCGGCCAGCTTGTAGTTCTCATCACCGAAATAGCTCTCGGCAAGATAGAACTGCGCGTCATCGGCATAGTCGCTGGCCGGATCCTGAAGGACGATTGTGTTGAATTCGGTTTCGGCTTTTTCGTAATCCTTGTCGGCCAGCGCCGTCATTCCACGTTTGAACCGCTCCTCCGAGGTATTCGTGTTCGATACTGATGAGCCGGACCCTCCGCAGGCCGCGATACAAAGGGAGGCCCCCAGCATCAGAAACAGAACTTGAAGACGGCGGGCCGGGACGGATGTGAGCATATGAGAATTTCCGAATGTCAGCGCAAAAAGTGAGAGACGAGAACCTTACCAGATCGTTCAAGGACGATCAACAGTCTATTACTGGCTTCGAACTGTAAAAAGAAGGACAACGATCACCGCCGAAGCTGCCAGCACCACCGCCGGCTCCACGATTTTCTTCCAGAATCCGCCGCCAGCCCTCGCCGGCCCGATCCCTTTTGTAAAGGGATAGCCCGATGCTTCCAGCAACGATATCCGCTCGGCGTTCACCGTGTCGATCGCATGCGCCGCATATGCGCGGACGGATCGCGCGCCGGATGATGAGCCGGGGAGCGTCGCGGTGATCTCCATGGAAATATCCCGCTCCAGCAGATCCTGATCATCAACTTCCCGATATTCAACGCCAATCGCCGTAATCGCCACAACGGTGCTCCCGTCACCGATCCCATCGCACCGGCGGGAAGCCAGCTTCCGCAGCTCCGCGGCGGAGACAATCGCCTGATCCATGATCCACGCCCCATCATGACCGACGACAAAAGCGCAGATCGTATCAGTCGGCGGGGAACCGGCGAGGAGGGAATCGGAGAGGGCGAAGGCCACGCCGCGCAGCCGATCAAGATTATCCTGCTGCGCCGCAAGGCCGGCCGGGACTGCGATCCAGAGGAGGAGCAGCAGCGCCATCAGGACGAAATCGTGGATCGGGCGGACTTCATTGTTCCTCACATCCGGGAGCATAACAGGCTGTTGAATGACTACAGATGCTCGGATTCCGTTACCGGCGTACATGAACCATTCCGCGCGTCCATGGCATTGGGCGGCGGCGGTTACCACCAAGCTGGTAAAATAGGAGATCCTGACCTGCAAAACTACAACGCTCCGCGCATTCACGAGCCCGATGTTTGCTACAAAGGGCAACGACGAAAAAAACGTTTGACAATCCCGGTTTTAAGAGCTTATCTTTGCAAGCTCTTAACAAACGCACGTTATCTATACGCTATGCCGCAGCATAAATCAGCAGAGAAGAGAGTTCGCCAGAGCGCCAAGCGCCGTCTTCGCAATCGTTACTTCAAAGTGATGATGCGTAACGCGCTCAAGGCCGTGAAGGGCGCCGACTCCAAGGAATCCCTCATCGAGGAAAGCCGCAAGGCAACGAAGGTCCTCGATCGTCTCGCGACGAAGGGGTTGATCCATAAAAATTTCGCCGCGCATCGCAAATCGCAGATGGCGCGTCTGATCGCCGAATTCGATCAGAAGTAATCTCCTCCCGTCGCAACAGCGGCGCTGAAGATTTCTGCACCCGTAGCTCAATTGGATAGAGCATCTGACTACGGATCAGAAGGTTTGGGGTTCGAATCCCTACGGGTGCACCAATGGGGTTGTCGTTTATGACAACCCTTTCTTTTTGCCCAAAATTGACGGTTTTGCCACCTCACAACTCGCATCGAGCGCACTTAATCCCGCTTCCCGTAGAGACGAACGCCACATCAACGCCCCATGATCGCCCCGCTATGTGCCTCGTTTCCGTTCGATCCGTGCGGCGATCTCCTCGGCCGTCGGCACATCCCGATAGTGGAGTCGATTGACCTCCCGCGAGTGACCCGCCATCGACAGGCGATCGATGGGGGCGGTATCATCTGCGACGGCCACCGCCTTCCGGCTCCCCGACATATCCTCGTATTCGGCCTCTCCGATCCCGAGACGATTTTCCCACCACCAGAGCGCGTAATTGCGGAGCGTGCCGAGCGTCACCGATGGCCGAAGCCCCATGCGCTCGCAGGCGCGATCGAACGCGGCGCGGGGATGTGAGGTGCTTTTCCAGCGAAAGATAAATTCCTTCCCGCGCGTTCGGCGGGCGCCGCGGGGGAGAGGTTGCTCGGCCGCCGCGCGGATCGCGATAATCGTCTCCCGGAGGCCAGGCAGCGCATCGATTGCGATGCGCCGGTGCTTCACAGTCCGTCGCCGGATCATCTCCAACCGCTCTTCAACGGTCTTCCCCTGGATTTGCGGCAACGCTCCCTTGCCGATCACGGTGATTCCGGCATCGTTGACCTGCTGCCACGACAGCTCCAGCGCCTCTGTCGGCCGCATG
>JBDSJW010000518.1:0-6469 GCA_039917235.1 Kapaibacterium sp. (SeqCode)
ATTCACCTCCGTAAAACAGCGGGGCCTCCGGCGATACACCGGAGGCCCCTTACAGCTTCTGTATGAATGCGGCCCATTCCCTACACCTCAACCCCCTCAAACAACCGCCTGTGAACCGCGCTCAGCGCCTCGTTCGCCCGCGATTCCGGCACGCCGATCAGCATGATATGCTCGCTCGTCCCCGCCGCCACAAGCGCCACGGTGATCCCCTCCAGCGCGGCAAGCGGCTCGGAAAGCGCGGCCGGCACATCGTGGAGCGCCGCGCCGGTCATGCAGAGGAGGGCCATCTCCTCATCCACGGTGACGCGGCATGTGGATTCCACGGCGGCAAGGAGAATATCGTTGAAGGCGGAGCCCTGCGTAATGGCCAGCCCGCGCGACTCGGCCAGAAGGCCGCAGTAGAGGGGGACGCCATGTTCGGCGAAGAGGGAGAGCGCGCGTTCCACCGGAGCGGAACCATCGCGCGGATCGCGCGGGGAGAGCTTCAGGGCGGTCATCCCCTTCTTCATGGTGATGGAGTGGATGCCGGAGGGGATCGGCGTTCCATCCGGCATGATCCGGGTGCCGGGATCGGCCGGGGCCATGGAGTTGCGGATAACCACCGGGATGTTCCGGGCCACCGCCGGGAGGATGGTATCCGGGTGGATCACCTTCGCGCCGAAGTACGCCAGCTCCCGCGCCTCCGTAAATGTCACCTCCGGCACCACCCGTGCGTTCGGCACCAGGCGGGGATCAGCGGTGAGGATGCCGCTTACGTCGGTCCAGATCTGAATCTCCCGGGCACCAAGCGCGGCCCCGATCAGCGCGCCGCTGTAGTCGCCGCCGCCACGTCCGATCGTGGTCGTGATCCCGTCGATCGTGGAGCCGATAAACCCCTGCGCCACCACCACATCGTGCGTCGCCATCAGCGGATCAACCGCCGGATGCGCTCGCCGATCGATCTCCGCCATCAGCGGCACGGCGTTGATAAACGCATCATCGGTGATGATAAACTGACGGCTGTCGGCAAGCGCGGCCCGCAATCCGGCGAACCTGAACGCGGCGGTGAGGAGGAGGGAGGAGAGACGTTCGCCGTAGGAGGCGAAAAGATCGGTCGTGCGCGGGGTCAGCTCCCCCAGCATCGCCACGCCGCGGACCAGCCGCTCAATCTCATCCAGCATGGCGCGGAGATCGTCACGACCTCCATGAGCGTCGGCGGAGTCGAGATCATCAAGGATGCCGAGATGCCGTTCGCGGAGCGCCGCAACAAGAGCGAGCGCCTCCTCCGGCCGTTCCCCGCCGCAGCCGCGGGCGCACTCCAGCAGCATATCGGTAACGCCGGCGCATGCCGAGGTGACCACCACCATCGGAGCGCGCGGCCCCGGAGCGGTCCTGTCGCGGGCAATCTCACCGGCGACGATTGCCACAACGCGCCGCATCGCAGCGGCATCGCGGACGGAGGTTCCGCCGAATTTGAGGACGAGCGGGGATGTGCCGAGATCGATGGATTGATCGCTCATCATTGTGCCTCGGAGCCGGGCTCCTCCTCCAGTTCCTGGGTCGGCTGGCGGAGTATCCCCTCTTCGAGGAGCCATCGCACCATGTTCTTTACCTCATCGATCGGCTGTTTGTAGATATAGGCGAAGCGCCAGAGATCGATCGGCGCGCGCCAGACCTCCACCACAAATGCCTGATCCATCGAAAGGCGCCCCTCGTTCTTCACAATCCCAAGGGCGGCATCCAGGAACGGGGAACCATCCTCGGGGGCGATTTCGTTGGTTGTGAAGTAATAGTTCTCATGCTCGATCAGATCGCAGACCGGAAAGCCGCGTTTGTTCGGGAGCAGATCGGGAAGAAATCCCAGGCCCACCCTGTAGGGGATCTCGTCGTCCCCCCAGAGATCGCTCCAGATAGGCTCATCCCGTTCCTTCAGCCACTCGAAGAACGTCCGTTCCTTTTGTGGGAGCGTGATCAGGGAGTTGGATCCGTAGAGCGCCACAATCTGCTCCGCCTGCTCGCGCGTCAGCGTGGCAATCTCCTCCTCGGTGATCTGGACCGAATGCAGCTGCTCTCCCACGGGGCGGAGCCGCTCAATCAGTTCTTGAAATTCCTCGTTGGTCATTATCGTCAGGGTTTCATATTGTCACGCGCCGCCGGCCATTGAATCTTCCGGCGATCCCGATCGTCATCCCGATGCCGCGAACGGCGAAGCCCCAAATATACGGACTCCACCGGCCCGGCACCGGCCGCACCAGCCGAACAACCTGCTCCGCGGAGCGGGGCATCCATCCGACCCAGTCAAGGCCATGAAATTACTACGAACATTCGCGGCAATTCTTTTTTTACTGTTACCGGCCGTTTCAACGCTCCATGCGGATAACGTGGACCGCTTTGTGACGCAGGGGGTGGAGTATCTCTATTCCGTCCGGTTCGATGACGCGGCAAGGAGCTTCGATCAGGCGATCGCGGCCGACAGGTCCGATCCGCGCGGCTATTTCTATCGCGCCAATGTCCACCTCTGGAGCTACATCTTCGATAAGCGTCCGGCCCAGCTTGATCTTTTCTTTCAGACGAGCGACCAGGCGATCAACGCCGCCGAGAAGCGGATCGAGGCAAACCCATCCGATGGACGTTCGAAGCTCTTCCTTGGGATGTGCTACGGGTACAGGGCCATCGCCAATGCCCGCGCCGAGAATATCATGGCCGCGGCGCTCTCGGCCCGCTCCTGCTACGACAAGTTGAATGATCTGGTGAAGGACAACCCGAAATATTACGATGCCTATCTCGGGCTCGGCATCTTCCATTTCGTGATCGGCTCGGTGCCGAAGGCGGCGCAGTTTATGGCCGGACTCAGCGGGTTGAAGGGGGATGCAAAGCTGGGGGTGAGGGAGATAGAGGCGGTGGCGGCGCAGGGGAATTATTTCCGGAACGACGCGCAGATGATCGTCGCGCTGCTGAATATTTATTATCAGAACGATTTTCCGAAGGGGATAGGGGCGCTTGAATCGATCTCCCGTCGCTACCCGCAGAATGTGGCGTTCCTCTACGCGCTTGGCACCGCCTATCTGAACCAGAACCAGCCGGACCGGGCAATCGAATATTTTCAGCGGGTGATTTCCCAGAGCAATAATGATTTCAAGGTATTTACGGATTTAAGCTATGGCAGGACGGGAATTGCGTTCTGCCAGAAAAATGAATTCGAAAAAGCGAAGCCATACCTTCAGAAATATATCAAGGTCTCCGGCGAAACCACCTACAAGGCGTATGCATGGTATCTGCTGGGGCTCAGCTTCGAGATAGGGGGGAGCAGGGGGAACGCGGTAAAGGCGTACGAATATGCCACGAAGAGCCCCGGCAATACATCGCCCGAGGATCAGGCATCGCGGAGGAAGGCGAAGCTCCTGCTGGAGAAGCCGCTCGATCCCGCCGGCGTGGCGATCATCAAGGCGCTTAACGCCGTGGCGGGGGGGAACTACGATGAGGCGCTCCGGCTCAGCAACGGCGCGGCCGCATTGCCGAATCTTTCGCCGGCGCAACGGGCACAGCTTAACTATGCCTACGGGCGCGGCATGCAGGGGAAGGGGGAATACAAGCGGGCGGTCAGCGCCTACAAGGTGGCGCTTTCAACGTTTCAGAAGGAGGAGACCTGGGTGGCGCCGTTCAGTTGTTTCCATATGGCGGAATGTTTTCTGAAGCTGGGGGATAAGGAGCAATGGCGCTCGAATATCGAGCTTGCCAAGGGATATCATACCTACGATAACGAGATGCTTCTTCGCTTTCTCATCGAGCGCGATGTGACGCTGATAGATTGATGATGCGCGATTCAATATTATCATTTCAGAGCGTTTGGAATTTAACTTGGCGGTGCGATTTGAGGGTGCGTAGGTTGCCGTTGTAATTGGTCCTTCACGCCATCGTGCATCCGCCGTTCAGGCCTGCCGATGTCCTCCGGTTTTTCCGGGGCGCGCCGTCCATGCGTGCTCCTTTCGGTTGAATGATGTCCGGTCCAGGGATGTTCATCGATCGTTCGCGCTGGCGCATCGAAGCAAGAGGTTAGCTTCGTTCGCCACGCGTTCATCATGTTCCTCCGCCCTTTCAGCGACCGGCGCATTTCTCCGAATTATTCCGAAAACCGGAGGCATTCCCTCCTGCTTATTGCGAACGGCCGGGCACGCGCGTGAATATCGTGCAACCCTTCATCGAGGTCCAGCTCATGAACCGTACTGCCATCAGCGGAGCGCTTGCGCTTTCCGTGCTTCTCGCCATGCCCGCGTACACGCAGGAAAATCCCCAGCAGCAGGGCCGTGTCACGGCCGCCGTGTGTCCCATCGCCTCAGTCGTTTATCTTCCGGATGTTCCCGTCACCGATGCCGGGGGCCTCTACTTTACCGATCCGGGCGATAGCACGCTCGATAACACCACCGGTCGCGCCGCGTCAATCGGCCTCCGATATGCGGGCAACCCGCTCGGTGTGCAGGGGCTTCAATTCACCATAAGAACCACCGGACGTTTTCTGAAAATGAAGCGGGTGGAGCTGGGGCTCGATATTCCCTCCCCCGGGAAATGGACCATCGATTATCAGATCGCCAATGCGGCCAGCGGTTCCGAGCTTCGCGTGATTGCATTCGGCGCGGATACCACGGTGAAGATCGGCGCGGGGGATCATCACGATCTGTTCCGCGTGATATACGATGTCGCCGATATTACTTCCGGCGTCGGCGGAAATCGTGCCGTTGCCTCCATGACCCTGGGGGATGTCAGTTCCGCGTTGGCGCATCGGCTTGGAACTTCCGCGGGGGTTGGCGTTGTGCCGACCGGCGGGACGCTCCAGGTCTCCATCTACGATGCGGCCGCGCGGGGGGATCTGAACGGCGATCAGCGAACCGATATCCTCGGCCTTCTCGATCTGGCCGACGCCATCCGCGGGGAGCGGACGCTTGAGCCGTGGCAGTTCAACCGCGCCGATCTTGCGCCGTGGAGCGCCGCCTGGTCGCGCGCCGGAAGTATCTTCGATGACGCGGTGAATTACGGCGACGGGCGGATTGACGGGAACGACCTTGGCCTGATGACCGATGTAATCCTCCGTGGTTCCTGGCCTGACGGCGATGCGCTTGCAACAGCGCCCGGGACATCGGCACAGGCCCGCCCCGCCGCCGATGCCACCATCTGGTGCGCCACGTCGGGTAACGGAGCGTATGTTGGGATCGAGAGCGATGTGCCGGTAAAAGGGGTGCAGTTACGGCTGGCGGCCGATCGTCTTCCGACGGGGATAACGTTGCTGCCCGGTCGCGATCTGCCTGATGATTTTGTGATGGAGAAGATGGTGATCGATGGCGAGCTGCGACTGCTGATCTATTCGCCGCACGGCCGCTCGATTCCGGCCGGGAAGGCCGAGCTGGTGGAGATTTCGGGCAGATCGGGGAACTGGTCCTTTGCCGCTCCGGCGGTGCTGGCGGGGATGGAAAACAATTCCCTGAGCGTCCGATCGGAACTTCGTGGTGCCATCGCCGGCATCGATCCTGATGCGGCAACGGATCCCGCGCCGGCATGCTCACCCAATCCGCTTGCCACATCGGCGCTGATCCGCTATCGCCTTGAAAAGGCGGCGGTCGTTACGGTGACAATCAGCGATGTGAAAGGGCGCGAGGTTGCCCGGCCGCTGACCGGCATCCGTCAGGATGCGGGTCAGCATGTCCTTGATTTCGATGCCACGGATATTCCGGCTGGAAATTATTTCTGCGCGATCGTGCATGATGGAATCCGCGACGGCATCAGGCTGGTTGTTGCGCGATAATATATCGGCCATATATCCTTGATCCGCGCGACAAGGCGAACAGGAATGAGATCGATAATGCGATCCGAAGCGCTTTCCGGGCATTTCGGGGATAAATGATATATTCGGAAATAAGGCGATATATGACGGCCCCGCCGGTGGTTCGGCGGGGCCGTGCCGTAATTGTTATCTTCGTCCGGGGGAATTTTCTATTCCGCCTGCATATAATCCCTGATTCGGGCGAATGAAGTATGATCTCCGAAACATCTCAGCAATCAGATAATCAGCTCTATACCCTCCATGTTTTCTGCGATTTCGACGGCACGATTTCCGGCAGGGATATCGGCTTCGATTTCTTCAATCGCTTCAGTGTGCAGGAGCCGTGGCAGACGATGATGCTCAACCGCGAGCTTTCCGTTGCCGACTACTGGCGACTGATGGCATCTAATCTCCGCGACCCGATGACCACCGCATTTCTGGATGATTATCTCCGTTCAATCCCCGTTGATCCCGGCCTTTATGATCTTCTCGCGCTGGTCCGCGAACGGTCGATCCCCTTCACCATCGTCAGCGATGGATTTGATCTCTACATCAGGCGTTTCCTTGCCATATACGGCGCTCATGATCTTGATCTCCATGCCAACCATGCCGAGCTGACCCTGGATGGCCGGATGGAGGTGAGCTTTCCGTATGCCGCCGAGGGATGCGGGTGCTTCT